>JANOWX010000738.1:0-2243 GCA_031418175.1 Acidobacteriota bacterium
GGCGTCCAATCAGACCCTTTGGCTTGATGCGCAAGGCGTGCCCTCTCTCACGGTCGGGCTACTGACACGCGCCCTAACCTTTACTCCTTTTCAACGCCGTATCCAACAACACAGCCACGATAATCACCGCCCCGATCACAATCTGTTGTACGAAGGAGGAAATATCCAGCAGGTTCAGCCCGTTGCGCAAGACGCCGATAATCAGCGCGCCGATCAGCGTGCCGAAGATTTTTCCTTCGCCGCCCGACAAACTGGTGCCGCCGATCACCGTCGCGGCGATGGCGTCCAGTTCGTACATCATCCCGGCGATGGGTTGCGCCGAATTCAAACGCGCGGTCAGGATGATGGCCGTCAATCCGCTCAGCATCCCGCACAAACCATAGACCAGCGTTTTGTAAAACCGGACGTTGACGCCGGATAACAACGCTGCTTCTTCGTTGCCGCCGATAGCGTAGGTGTAGCGCCCCAACTTGGTTTTAGTCAACACGAAATGCGCCAGCAGGTACACGGCCAGCATCAAAATCACCGGCACGGGAATGTGCCACACCTCGCCGACGGCCAGCCAGCGGAAGTTATCGGCAAAGCCGGAAATGGGCCGCCCGCCGGTGAAGACCAGCGCCGCGCCGCGCGCCACGCTCATCAGCCCCAACGTAGCGATAAACGGCGGCAGCTTGCCGATGGTGATCAACAACCCATTGAGTAACCCGCAAAGTAACCCGGCGCCCAATGCGGCGCACATGGCGATAACAAACGGGACGCCTTTTTGTAACAGACTCGCCATCACGACCCCGGCAAAGGCCAGCACCGAGCCGACTGAAAGATCAATGCCGCCGGTGATAATTACAAAGGTCATGCCGACGGCGATGATGGCGACCAGCGTGGTTTGTTGCGCGACGTTGAGCAGGTTCGAGACGGTCAGAAAATGCGGCGTCAGCGCCCAGAGCACCAGCGCCAGTACGACCAGCCCCGCCAAAGTGCCGAACTGCCTGCCGTATTGAAAAAGTAACTCACGGGTTTTCATTGCCATAAATCTTGAGGGAATAAACCACGAAGAGACGAAGAGCACGAAGAAAGGAAGAAAGCCTTTTATTGAAGCTTCTCCTCTTCCTTCGTGCTCTTCGTTTCTTCGTGGTTATTGTCTTTTGCTTGGATGCTGTCTTCTCCCAGCGCGCAATGCAACAGCTTTTCCTGTGTGGCATCGCCCGCCGTGAACTCGCCGGCGATGCGGCCCTGATGCATAACTAAAATGCGGTCGCTCATGCCCAGAATTTCGGGTAATTCAGAAGAGATCATAATGATTGCCACGCCCGCCGCCGTCAGCCGGTTCATCAACTCATAAATCTCGGCCTTCGAGCCGACATCAATTCCGCGTGTCGGTTCGTCGAAGATGAAAATGTCGGCTGCGCTGCACAGCCACTTGCCGAGCACGACCTTTTGCTGGTTGCCGCCGCTCAGATTGACAACTTGTTGCTGCAAGTTCGGCGTTTTGATGCGCAATTCGTTGACGAAGCGGGTGGCGGCCTGTTGCTCGGTGTTACCGTTGACAATCCCAAAGCGGGAGAATTTTTCGACACTGGGCAAACAGATGTTCTCCTTGACCGAGAGCGCCAGCACCAGTCCCTGCGTTTTGCGGTCTTCGGTCAAAAAGCCGAGGCCGGAGTTGATCGCCTGGCGCGGCGAGTTATTCGTTTGTTGCTTGCCTTTCAGTTGGACGTTACCTGTCTCAATTTTGTCCACCCCAAAAATGGCGCGCGCCAGTTCAGTGCGGCCGGAGCCGAGCAGCCCGGCGACGCCGAGAATCTCGCCTTGTTGCAACGTGAAGCTGACATTGCGCAACGTTTTGTTACTTATATTTTCGACGCGCAAAACCTCTGCGCCGTGGGGCGCGCGCACTTTCGGAAACTGATTGGTCAACTCGCGGTTGACCATCAGCCGGATCAACTCAGCTTTGCTGATTTCACCAATCGCATGCGTGCCGGCGTTGCGGCCGTCGCGCAACACCGTGACGCGGTCGCCGATCTCGAATAATTCCTCCATGCGATGCGAGATATACACAATCGCCACACCGCTGGCTTTAAGTTGGCGGATGCGGGCGAATAACTCGGCGATTTCTTTTTCGGTCAACGCCGAGGTCGGCTCATCCATAATCAAGATGCGCGCGTCGAGCGAGATGGCCTTGGCGACTTCGACCATCTGTTGTTGAGCGATGCTGAGTTCACGGATGGGTTTGCGCACATCCAACT
>JANOWX010000739.1:0-6011 GCA_031418175.1 Acidobacteriota bacterium
ACAGCAACCCCGGCGAGCCAACTGACTCGTCGGGGTTTTTCGTTTCAGTACCAGAAGCGGTAGCGACTGGGTTGGCATCGGGAGTGACCCGGTCGCTACCGCTCCCGGTACCGCACCAATACAAGGGAGAACTTTTATGAAAATGCGTGGCGCACAAATTCTGCTTGAAGCACTGCGGTGCGAAAACGTGAAACACGTGTTCGGCTATCCGGGCGGCGCGGTGTTGCACATCTATGACGAACTCAACAAGCACGAGCAGGAACTCGGCATCAAACATTATCTGGTGCGGCACGAACAGGGTGCGTTGTTTGCCGCCGCCGGGTACGCGCAAGCGACCGGCCAGGTCGGCGTCGCGCTCGTTACGTCAGGCCCCGGCGGCACGAACGCCGTGACGGGCATCGCCAATGCGTTTATGGATTCGATCCCGCTGGTCGTCTTCACCGGCCAGGTGCCGACGCATCTGATCGGCAACGACGCCTTTCAGGAAGCCGATTTGACGGGCATCACGCGTTCGTGCACCAAGCACAACTATCTGGTCAAACACGTCGAAGACCTCGCGCCCACGATCAAGGAAGCCTTTCACGTCGCGGCGACTGGGCGGCCCGGCCCGGTCTTGCTCGATCTGCCCAAAGACATGACCGCGCAGGAGATCGAATTCAGCTACCCCGAAACGATTCAACTGCGCAGCTACAACCCGCAGGTTCAGCCCAGCCAAAAACAAGTGCGCAAAGCCGTCGAAGCCATGCTCAAGGCCGAACGCCCGGTGCTTTATCTGGGCGGCGGCGCGATTGCGGCGGGCGCGCACGAAGAAGCGCGGCGCTTGGCCGAACGCTTGAATCTGCCGGTGACCTGCACGCTGATGGGTCTGGGCGCGTTTCCCGCCAGTCATCCGTTGAGCTTAGGCATGCTGGGCATGCACGGCGGTTACTGGACGAACATGGCGGTGAACAATTGCGATCTGCTGATTTCGATTGGTGCGCGCTTTGACGACCGCGTGACGGGTAAGATCAGCGAGTTCGCCAGCGGCGCAAAATTCATCCACGTTGACATTGATCAGTCCTGCATCGGCAAGAATGTGCGCTGTGATTATCCGGTCGTCGGTGATGCCCGCGCCGCTACACAAGCCTTTCTGGCCGAAGTCGAAGAGCAATTAGCCAGCGGCGTCAAGCTCGCCTCGAAAGACGCCTGGCACACGCAGATCGCCGAGTGGCGCAAACAACATCCGTTCTGGTTCAAGGAAGAAGGCGACGTCATCAAGCCGCAATACGTTATCCACGAATTGCACCGCATCACCAAAGGCCAGGCCATCGTCTCTTCCGACGTGGGTCAGCATCAAATGTGGACGGCGCAGCTTTACGGCTTCGATTCGCCGCGCCAGTGGCTGAACAGCGGCGGTCTGGGCGCGATGGGTTACGGCTTCCCCTCGGCAATGGGGCCGGCGGTCGCCTTCCCCGACAAGCTCTGCGTGGCGGTGGTCGGCGACGGCGGTTTCCAGATGAGCATGAACGAACTGGCGACGGTCAAGCAGTACAACATCCCGGTCAAGATTCTGATCATCAACAACGGCTATCTGGGCATGGTGCGCCAATGGCAGGAGCAGTTTTACGAGCACCGTTATGCGCACGTCAATCTGGAAGTCTCGCCCGATTTCGTCAAACTGGCCGAGGCTTACGGCGTGCCCGCCCTGCGCGCGACCAAGGCCAGCGAGGTCACACGCACGCTCGAAAAAGGCTTGAATATCCCGGGGCCGGTGCTGATCGAGATGAAGGTGGCGCGCGAGGAAAATGTGTTTCCGATTGTGCCGGCGGGAGCGGCGCTGAAGGATATGATCTTGGCGTAACGCAGGTTCCGCACAAGGAGGAATTTATGACTTGTGACGTTTTACTCAAGAAAAGTGAAAGCGGCTTTGTTGCAACGGTAATGGGCTTGCCAAATTGCATCGTCGAAGCTGCCACGCGTGACGGCGCGTTGGAAGCAGCACGGCGATGCATTGCGCGGCAAATGGCCGAGGTTGAGGTCGTCAAAATGGAAGTGGATGTTCCCAGCCAGCACGCAAGATTTGGAGCAGGCGCTTTTGCTGACGAAGACCCTGAAAGTTGGAACGAATTCCTCACCACGATAAAAGCGAATCGGCTGGAATTGGACGTGGAATCTGAACTGTCTCCCATCGGTCCGGGGATGTGGAAAGACAACCCGCTCTTCGATGAGTTTGTCGCCGCCATGAAAACCGCGCGTGACGAGATTGATGCGAATCCAAATCGGCTTTGAAGGAAATGATTTACTTGCTCGACACCGATCACATCACGCTGCTGCAGCACGGCCACGAAAAAGTCTCCGCGCGTTTTCGTGAACTGCGTGGGGAGACGGTGGTTTCCATGTCAAGTTATGAGGAACAAATGCGGGGCTGGCTGGCGCTTATCAATCAAGCCAACAAGCCGGAAAAAGTCGTCTATGCTTACCGCAGCCTGGAAGAAATGCTGCGCTTCTTTTGCGGCATGCCGCTGGTTGGTTTCAATCCCGCTGCCCTCGCGATTTATCAATCTTTACGACAGCGTCATCGCCGTCAGGGAAAAATGGACTTGCAAATTGCGGCAACGGCGCTGGAACTTGACGCAACACTCGTAACACGCAACACGCAAGACTTCATTGACATTGAAAACTTACGCCTCGAAAACTGGGCTTAACCCTTGACGAAACTTATGCGACATACAATCTCGATTCTGCTCGAAAACGAATACGGCATGCTCTCGCGCGTCGCGGGCCTCTTCAGCGCGCGCGGCTACCAGATAGACACGCTCTCGGTCGCGCCTGCACTGGAAGAAGGCGTCTCGCGCCTGACGCTGATCACGCACGGCAACGATCACGTCATCGAACAAATCGTCGAACAGACGCGCAAGATGGTGCGCATCCTCGACGTGGCCGACCTGACCGCGAACCCGCACGTCGAACGCGAGATGGTCATGCTCACCGTCAGCGCGCATCCGGGTCAGCAGCGGCAAGAGGTGCTGAGCCTGGTCGAAATCTTCCGCGCCCGCGTGGTTGACGTGTCGAACGACGCCTTCATCGTCGAGCTGACCGGCAATGCCGAAAAGGTCAACGCCTTTATCGAACTGCTGCGCCCCATCGGCATCCACGACATGGTGCGCACGGGCACGGTGGCGCTGACGCGCGTCGCCCACATCAAGGCCCAAAAACTGAAAGACGAGGACGAAGAATTTTCCGAACAATCATTCAACGAGAAAGTCTAATTGCGGTACGGGGAGCGGTAGCGACCTGGTCCTACCGCAGCGCATGCCTCACGAGTCAACCGGATCGCTACCGCTCTCCGTGCCGCACCCAACCCAAGGAACACATCTCAATGGCAATGAACATTTACTACGACAAAGACGCTGACCCGAACGCCCTCAAAGGCAAACGCATCGCCATCATCGGCTACGGCTCGCAAGGTTTCGGCCACTCGAACAACCTGAAAGACAGCGGCGCGGACGTGATCGTCGGCTTGCGCGCGGACAGCCCGTCGGTCGCCAAAGCCCAAAGCGCGGGTCTCGAAGTATTGCCCGTCGCCGATGCCGCCGAACGCGCGGACATCATCATGCTGCTGACGCCCGACGAACTGACGCCCGGCATCTACAAACGTGAGATCGAACCGCACTTGAAAGCGGGCAAATATCTGGCCACTGCGCACGGCTTCTCGATTCATTTCAAAAAGATCGTGCCGCCCGCTGACGTGAATGTTTTCATGGTCGCGCCCAAAGGCCCGGGCCATCTGGTGCGGCGCGAATACGAACGCGGCGCGGGCGTGCCGTGTTTGCTGGCGATTGCCCAAGACCCCAGCGGCGACACGCGCGCGGTTGGCCTTGCGTATGCTTCGGCCATCGGCGGCGGACGCGCGGGCGTGATCGAAACAACGTTCAAAGAAGAAACCGAGACTGACCTGTTTGGCGAACAGTCGGTGCTGTGCGGCGGTGTCACCGCGCTGATTCAAGCCGGTTTTGAAACGCTGGTCGAAGCGGGTTACGCGCCGGAGATGGCTTATTTTGAATGCCTGCACGAGATGAAACTGATCGTTGACCTGATGTACGAAGGCGGCATCACCAATATGCGCTATTCGATCTCGAACACGGCGGAATACGGCGACCTGACGCGCGGCAAACGCGTCATCGGCCCCGAAGTCAAAGTGCGCATGAAAGAGATTCTGGGCGAGATTCAATCCGGCCAATTCGCCGACGAATGGATGGCCGAGGCCGAATCGGGCAAGCCCAACTTCACGCGGCTGGTCGAGGCTGAAAAGAAACATCAGATCGAAGAGGTCGGCGCGCAGTTGCGCGGCCTGATGCCGTGGCTGGCGTCGAACAAGATTGTGGACAAGGCGAAAAATTGAGTTGGCAGTGAGTGCGCGGCGCAGCAACCGGCTTGCTGCGCCGCGCAGCTTTTTTTATGGCGCAAGTTACGACACAAATCACAATCATCAATCGCGACGACGAGATACTGGCCGCGCTTGGGCTGCTGCCCGCCGAACAGATTCGCCAAACCACGCTCGACAAAGTCGTGCTTGCCCCGGACGAGATCAGATTGGCTTTGCCGCTCAACGTCATTGAACAATTGGGCCTCGCGCAGTTGCTGGACGCGCCGCTCCAGCCGGCGGCAGGCCAACAACAGCGGCGCGTCTTTCAGGATGCCAAGGTCTGGTTGGGCGACCGCGTCGGCGTCTTTCAATGTCTGGAATTGCCAGACGGTGCTGTCCCGCGGCTCGGCATGATTCCGATGCAAGAGTTGGGCGTTAAGCCCGATCCACAAACGGCTGGCTTGCGGTTTTTGCCAATGGAAGTTGGCGACACCTACTACATGGCTTACGGTCAGAGGAGGGTAACGTTATGGGATTAACTTACGCGGATATTGAATTGTCGAGCGGCGAGGACGTCGTGCTCTTCCGGCGCGGCGAATTGCCGAAAGAAAGCGTCAAAAAAATCAGCGTCAATGCGTTGGTTGACAGCGGAGCGTACCTGTTGACCATCAACGACGACGTCAAAAATCAGCTTGACCTGCGCGTCATCGACAAGGACTTAGCGGAGTTGGCCGACGGTTCGCTGATGGAGGTTGACATCGTCGGGCCGGTCGAAGTGCGGTTTGAAAATCGCCGTGTCACCGCCGATGCGATGGTCTTGCCCGACGCAACGGAAATCCTGCTCGGCGTGATTCCGATGGAGGGCATGGACGTGATGATTGACCCCAAACGGCAGAAGCTAATCGTCAATCCCAAGACGCCGTACAAACGGAAATTCCCCGTTAAGTAGAAATGCTCCGGTGCAAATAATCGGTGAGGTTTGAAATGAAAGACAATTGGGTGGAGATTTACGACACGACGTTGCGCGACGGCGCGCAAGGCGAAGGGCTGGCTTACACCGTTGAAGACAAAATCAAGATTGCGCGCGCGCTTGATGACCTCGGCGTGACTTACATCGAAGGCGGCTGGCCCGGCGCCAACCCCAAAGACGTGGAATTTTTTGAACGCGCCAAAGCGCTCGGCCTGCACAGCGCGCTCTTCGCCGCCTTTGGCAGCACGCGCCGCGCGGGCGGTCACGCCAGCGACGACACCGTCGTGCAGGGGCTGCTGGCCGCGCAAACGCCCATCGTCACCATCTTCGGCAAGTCGTGGGACTTTCACGTAGACATCGCGCTCAAAACTACGCTCGAAGAAAACCTGCGCATGATTGCCGACACCGTCAGCCATCTGAAAGCGTGCGGCCGCCGCGTCTTTTATGACGCCGAGCACTTCTTCGACGGCTTCCGCGCCAATGCCGAATACGCGCTCGACACGCTCGCCAGCGCCGCCAAAGCCGGCGCCGAAACGATCATCCTGTGCGACACCAACGGCGGCACGCTGCCCGAACGCATCGCCGAAGTCGTCGCGCTGGTCAAAGCCAGAATTCCGCAAGTGCGCATCGGCATCCATTGCCACAACGACAGCGAACTCGCGGTCGCCAATTCGCTCGCCGCCGTCGAAGCCGGAG
>JANOWX010000740.1:0-2383 GCA_031418175.1 Acidobacteriota bacterium
CTTTCTTCTCGTTCTCGGTGTCAATTTCCACCACCAGCGGCGTTTTGGCTTGCGTGCCTTCGCCCATCGGCTTGCGCTCCAGCACCACGCCTTCGGCTTGAATCGAGTCTACAAAATCCATGAAGGCGTCGGTGCCGACGACGCTGACGTATTCTTCCACGCCGCCGGGATACATCTTGCGCAAGCCGCGCCCCAGCGTCTGCTCCGGCAGGATGTTGCTTTTGGCCGAATAGGCACGCAAGCCGACGATAGTCGTAACGTTGCGCACGTCCCAGCCTTCTTTCAGCACCATCACCGAGATGATGGCTTTGTAGGGGCTATCCATTCCGTCAATCGTGTTGGCTTGTTCGCGCAGCTTGTCCAATTCTTCTTTGCTCTTGCCTGAGGCTGATTCTGAAATCTCGCCGTTGCTCTTGGTGTGAATGACCAGCACCGCGCCTTTCAGATCGGGATAATTGCCTTCCAGGTATTCGGCCACATCGTCGCAGTTGCGGGTGTCGTCGGTCATCACGAACAGGATAGCTTTCTTGCCCAGCTTTTCGTGTTCGGTGTAAGCCTTGCGCCATTCCACCACGCCCAGATTCAGGTAATCGGCGTAGCGCTCGGTGTATTTGGCGCTTTGGCGTTCAACCAGTTTGGCGCGGCTGGCGGCATCGGGCAGCACGGGATGTTTGACCACGTTTTGCGAGATGGCTTCGACCAGCGGGTAATCGGCCACGGTCTGCACGAAGATCGCGCCGTTGTTGTGTTTGGGCGTGGCGGTCACGTCCACTTGCAGCGAAAGCGCGGCTCCTTTTTGCTTCAGGCGGTTGTGGATGTCTTCGATGGATTTGAACCAAGCCATGCGCGGGTCGTGGATGTGGTGCGCTTCGTCGTTCAGCACCATCAATTCGTCAATGTCGCGCACGATCATTCCCAAATCCACTTTGGAATCGGTGGTCGCACCGCGAGGGCGTTTGCCCAGAAAGTAATCCATCGTGTCTTCGTCATCGGGCGAAGGCGGAATGTCGTCTCCGGCATAGACGCGGTGGATGTTGGTCAGGAAGATATTGCCCGTGTGCCGCGTGATGCGCACGTCGTCTTGCACGTGCAGCGTCAGTTGGAAATCGTCGCGCCAGTTGCGCCCGTCCACGCCGTTGTCGGGAATCACCGGGTCGGCAAAGAAAATGCGCAATCCCTGAAAGTCCTTGTAAATGCGATCCAGCACGATGATATTCGGCGCAATCACCAGAAAGTTGCGCGCCAGTTGCGACTCCGGCTCGTACAATTTGTGGTAAAAGCTCCACGCCAGCGCCAGGCTCAGCACTTTGGTCTTGCCCGCGCCGGTCGCCATCTTCACCACGAAGCGCCGCCACGTTTCGTCGAACATTCCCGCCGAGACCGCGCCGGAATTGTCGAAGCGCATCAAGTCGTATTTGTCCTGCACGCCAACCACGTCGTAAAGGTAGATGATCGTTTCCAGCGCCTCGCGTTGGGCGAAGTAATACTGGAATTCGGCCACTCCTTCCCGTAAAGCCCCGTCGGCTTGCGGCAACAGATGCGGCGTGTTGAACCACCAATTGAGCAAACTCTTGCTGGTGTCGCTCGCGCCAACATAGCCGCTGTCGCGCCATTCTTTGACCTTGCGGCGTAGTTGCGGCACCAGCGGCGGCATCAGTTTTTCCGCGCTGGTTTCGCGCAGGGCTTCATCCGCCGGAAACCAGCGCAGGTTCGGGTCGAGAATGGTGTAAGGCGATTCGGGAAAGTCTTTATGCAACGCCATTATTTGTCTCCCGCTTCAAGCCGCTTGATGCCTGGGTCGTTTGTCAGCAAGCGCATCTGGTGGATGGCAAGCTGATTCAACTTGCGCAGCCGCTCTGCCTGCGGTGCCTTCTCCCGGATGAACAGGGCGTTCAGGTTTTCCAGATTGGAGAGACAGACGAGTTGCGACACGTTCGCGTAGTCTCGAATATTGCCTTTCTCGCCCGGATGGCTGTCGCGCCAATCCTTCGCGGTCATGCCGAACAAGGCCATGTTCAGCACGTCCGCTTCCGAGGCGTAAATCAGGTTTATCTGGTGCGGAGTCAGTTCCGGCGGGATCAGATTCTCTTTGATCGCGTCGGTGTGAATGCGGTAGTTGATTTTGGTCAGATTGCGCCGGATATCCCAGCCGAGTTGCTTACGCTCTTCGTCCTTGAGCCGCTGGAATTCCTTGATGAGATAGAGTTTGAATTCTGAAGATATCCATGTCGCGAATTCAAAGGCGATGTCCTTGTGCGCATAAGTCCCTCCGTATCTGCCTGACTTCGAGATAAGCCCGATTGCATGAGTGGTCTCAATCCATCTCTGAGGAGATAACACGAAGTAATTGCTTCCAGCTTCACTTCTAAACCTCTCGAATTCG
>JANOWX010000741.1:0-2862 GCA_031418175.1 Acidobacteriota bacterium
CGGATTCTTCCACGCTTTGCGTGCCGACGAGCACAGGGCGGCCCGACTGATGGGCCTGTTGGATGTCGGCGAGCAGCGCCTGATATTTCGCTTCTTTGTGCGTGAAGATCAGGTCGGGCAGATCAATGCGCTGGCAGGGGCGGTTGGGCGGAATCGGCACGACTTTGAGTTTGTAGAACAGCTCCAACTCTTCGGCGGCGGGTTGCGCAGTGGCGGTCATGCCACTGAGTTTCGGGTAGTGCGCGAGGAAGTGTTGCAGCGTGATCGAACCGTAAAGCCGTCCGCCGGGCTGAATCGGCAGGCCTTCTTTGGCTTCGAGCGCGGCTTGCAAGCCGTCGGGCCAACGGCGCTTGGCGACGACGCGCCCGGTGAATTCGTCTACGAGTTCAAGGCGACAGTCGCGCACGATGTAATCAACATCGCGTTGCACCAGCACGCGCGCGTGCAAGGCTTGTTGGATTTCGGTCAGCAGCAAGCCATTGCCGGCGCTGTGCAAAGCGCCGCACTGCAAGGCGGCTTCAAGGCGTTCGACGCCGTGTTCGGTCAGCGACACGTTGCGCTGGTTATCATCCGTCTCCCAATCCTCGTCGGCTTGCAACGCGCGCACGGCTTCGGCAATGCGGTACGGGCTGGTCTCCGACGCGGGGCTTTCACCCGCAATGACCAGCGGCACGCGGGCCTCGTCAATCAGCAGCGAATCGGCTTCGTCCACGATGGCGAAATGAAAGGGGCGGTGCGCCAACTCGTCAGGCGCGCGGCACAGGTACATGCGCAAAAAATCGAAGCCTGCTTCATTGGCTGTAGCGTAAGTGACATCCGCCGCGTAAGCCGCGCGCCGCTCAGCGCTGCTCATGCCCGCTTGAATCGCGGCCACGCGCAGACCGAAGAATTCGTAGACCGGCCCCATCCACGCCGCATCGCGCCGCGCCAGATAATCGTTGAAGGTCAGCACGTGCACGCCGCGTCCACTGAGCGCATGCAAACAGGCGGGCAAAACCGCCGCCAAGGTTTTGCCTTCGCCGGTTTGCAACTCGACGAGCTTGCCGCGCTGCAGGGCGAGGGCCGCGAGCACTTGCACGTCGAAGGGGCGCATGTTCAGTAGGCGAAAGGCGGCCTCACGCGCGAGAGCAAACGTCTCGATTAGCAACTCGTCGGACGTTGCGCCCTGTTGCGCGCGTGCTTTCAACGCGGCGGCTTGTGTGCGTAGCCCTTTATCGTCGAGTGTGGTGAGGCTTTCGCTGCGTTGGTTGATGGCGGCGAGGGTTGGTTGGTAAGGCGTCAAGTCGTCTTCGATAGCGCCGCCGCCGCGCCAACGGCGCAAGCGTTTGGCCCAGGTTGCTTTGCTCGTAAGATTGATGCTCATTGTGTATGCCTTTGCTGATGTCAGCTTATACGTTGCCGCGCTGCGGGGGAATACGCGCCGCGCTCCAGACAAGTTGCCAGACTGCTTACCCGCAAACGGGTTTTGCCATGTGATAATTCACCGCAAGCTTTCGGCTCGTAGGCGGAAGCGCAAGACACAATCCTAACGACGAACAGGAATCGGTTATGAGACAAGATTACAGCCGCACCGCCGAAGGCATGGCCGTGTTGCGCGCGTTGGAACAGCATCAACCCGCCGCGCGCCGCATCCTCAACGACCCTTACGCCAAAGAGTTCCTCTTCAATCCGGCTTTTCGATTATTAGCCTGGCTGCCGCTGCATTCGCGCGCGACCTCGTTTCTGCTGCAATTTTGGGCGCCGGGCGGGCAAGAGTTCCTGACGATTCGCCCGCGCCTCGTAGACGAATTGGCCGTTGAACAGGCGGCGCAAGGCATCAGCCAAATTGTGTTGCTGGGCGCGGGTTTCGACACGCTGGCTTGGCGGCAGCGCGAGGCGTTGCGCCGGGTCACCATCTTCGAGGTTGACCACCCGGCCACGCAACGCGCCAAACGCCAGGTGAGCGAACGCATCGGCCAACCGGATAACTTGCGTTTTGTGGCGGTGGATTTTGAGCGCGATGATTTCGTCGAAAAATTGCGCGAAGCCGGCTTCGACGCCGCGCGCCCCTCGTTCATCATCTGGGTCGGCGTTTCGTATTACCTGACCGCACAGGCCGTCGCCGGCACGCTGCAACGCATCGCGGCGATCAGCCCGCCGGGCACGAAACTGGTCTGGGATTACATGCTGGCCGACGTGGTGGACGGCACGACCCGCAATCAGGAGGCGCTCGACAAAGCGCGGCGTGCGGCCTGGTTGAGTGAACCTTGGCTGTTCGGGTTACAGCCGGAAGAGTTGGGCGCTTATCTGAAGCAGTTCGGTTTTAAGTTGCTGCACGATTACGAACCGGCGGAATTGCGCGCGCGGTATTGTCCGCAACGGCTGATGCCAATGAATTATGTGCGGATTGCGGTTTGTGAACGAAGTTGATCAGCTTAAATTTCCGGCGCCTTGCCGCCATGGCCATTGCGGCGCGAAAGGCTTTTGACGATGGCGCGGCGTTCGTAATCTTCGACCAGCTTCGCCAAAATGCCCTGCACCTTGCGCAAGCGTTCGCCGGTGTCGGTCAGTTCGAGCAGTTCCTGCTTCTCACTCAACTCAATATCCAAATAGGCCGACACGATGAATGAGAGGGCTTGGGCTTCCTCGGGCAGATCGGGCACCGGCACCTGTTGCGCCTGCGGAACGATCAGGTCGGTATATCCGCTATCTTTCACCAGCGCGTTGGCTGTCACGCTCGTGCGGCCCCGCGGCGCAACGATGCGTGTGCACCAGTTGCCGAAACTGTCCCGATAGGCCGCCATCGGCAACGGCGGATCGAACACCAGGTCGTCACGGCCGACGAGGTCGGATACGCGTGTGAAGTGCACGTTGACAGTGAAT
>JANOWX010000742.1:0-7502 GCA_031418175.1 Acidobacteriota bacterium
GGACATCGTTGGCATCGTTGGCATCGTTGGCATCGTTGGCATCGTTGGCATCGTTGGCATCGTTGGCATCGTTGGCATCGTTGGCCACACTCGCGGCAGCTTCTTTTTCGTCGCTCATATCACTCACCTATAAAACAAAAATTGGTTGTCCGTGGGGGTTGTTGCGCTGTCTCAGCAACCCACCCGGCAACCAATCTGGAACCAAGGCATTTTGTTGTCGCTCAAATCCAATGCGGCTCAGCCTTCTTCTCTGTCATAACCGCCGCCGCAACTGCGGCAGATGTTTCCGGCATGGCGGCGGGCGTGGCTTCCGCAGTACTCAGCGAATCTGTACTCGACGAATTGGCCGCCGTATCGTAGCCATAATTGAAGTCCGGGTCGGTGCCGTACCCCGCCTCGCCGTGATGATTGCTGTCGTAACCATACCCCGAGCCATCGGCCAGCGCGGGCGTGTCGCTCTTGCGCACTTTCTCCAATTCGACTTCCTGCTCCCAGGTGCGCTTGAACTCGTCCGACGCTTTGCGGAATTGATTCATCGCCTGGCCCAGCGACTTGCCCAACTCGGGCAACTTGCGCGGGCCAAAGATGACCAGCGCGATCACCAGGATCAATACTACTTCCGACATTCCTAAGCCCATAATTACTTCTCGTTTCGCTGATGAAAGGTTCTGATTTACGGTGCGGTGCGCAACCGTGCTGCACTATAAGTGACGCTCAAAGGCGCGTCAAGACAGTGGTTTTGACGAAAAGTGCAAGCCTGTGGCAGGGGAAAATGGACGGCTATTTTTTCTCTTTCGGCGCGTAATAGCCCTGGCGGGCGCGGACCTTGTATTCCGGCTTGGTCAGTTGCACTTCAATCGTGCGCCACTTGCCGTCCTTCTTCTCATTGTTCGGTTCGTAAGCCAGCGTGTATTGGTTGCGCAATTCTTCGACCGTTTGCGCGAAGGCGTCTTTCAGTTCGCGGCCGGCGGGCGTGGTGTAAAAGCGTCCGCCGGTTTTGGCGGCGAGGGTTTTCATGATCTCGGCGCCATTGTCGCGCGGCGTCACGCGATAAACGCCGCGGTCGCTCAGATCTACGCAATAGATCGTGACGTTGGCCGCCGAGGCGCGGCGGATGGCTTCGTCGAGCGAGGCGCGGCTGGTGCTGTCACCGCCGTCTGAAACCAGCAGGATGGCGCGGCGCTTTTCGGGGCGTTCAAGCAGGTCGTCCGAAGCTTTGACGATGGCGTCATACATCGGCGTCATGTCTTTGGCGCGCAAATCCCAAACCATATCGGTCACATCGCGGACTTCGCCGAAGGGCTGCAACTGCTTTACCTTGGTGCCGGAAAAACTGTAGACCGCAAATTGATCGCCTTCGCGGATGCCATCTATAAAGCTGGTGCAAGCGGCCCGCGCCAGCGTCATCTTGTTTTCCATGCTGCCGCTGCAATCCAACAGAATCGCGGCGGCGAAGGGACTTTCCTCGACGCCGAAGCCCACGATGCGCTGCTGCTGCTTATCTTCGAACAGGCGAAAGTGCTCGCGCCGCAACCCGCGCACGAACTTGTCTGAAAAATCGGTCACCGTCGCGTTGAGCAAAACCTGATTGGTCTCGACCGAAATGACGTCTTGCGCGGCTTCTTCCAGCTTTTGCTTTTGCTGCTGTTCCTGTTGCCCCTGCTGCTGTTGGGCCTGCACGGCAAAGCTCAAGGCCAAGCCAAGCGCCGCGATGAAGATTGACCAGCGAAGTTTCATAACGAGAGAAATCGGTGAGGTTGATGATGGAACCAACCGGCACGTGACCGTGTGGGGATAACGGTTCAATTCAGATAGCCGCGCAACAGCTTAACCAATTGAATGATCTCGGTCGCTTGCGAGGCGACGGTGATCGAAACCACGTGGCGCGAGGTTTTGCCAAGCTCTTTGTTCAAGCGCTCGCTGGCCTCATGCAACTGTTTGAGCGTATCAGAGAGCGTGCGCGGCGGCGTTTCCAAAGGCGCATCCTCGCCGCCGCCCGCATCGGAGCGCACACTGCGCGCGTTTTTTTCGATCTCTTTCAGGTGTTTGTCAGTGGCGCGCGGCAAGCGGGTGGGAGTGGATTCTTTCGACAGCTTTTCAGCGAGTGCTTGAATCTGCCCGGCCTTGGTGACGATCTTCTTGTGTTCTTCCTCTTCGCGCTTGATGCGCATGCGCACCAGCGTGTCGCGGAAGGTTTCGTTCTGCTCTTCGGCTGCGGTTTGCGTCTCGGCTGTTTGGGCTTGCACGGTGGAACTCACGCCGGTCACGCCCAGCAAGGCGATGAGCAATCCGCACAAGAGCAACTTTTGTTGATGAACGGCCGTTTGCATGGTGTTACCTCGACTGCGCCGACTTTCTATCACAAATCAACTATGCCGAAAGCAAAGCGCGGGAGCACGCCTGATCTTTTACAGCAACGCAACTCCCGCACTCACAGCTTCTGGCTAAACCCGGATCAGTATTCGCAATTCAGCAGGCGGCGCTGACTTTTGCCTTTGACGCTGAGGTCAATGCCCAAAATCTTGCCCGCCAGCCCGCGAATGAACTCATCTTCCAACCGCCCATTCGATTTGCCCTCCACCCATTTGAGCGTGCCGTCCGCATCCACGGCGCGTCCTTGGATAATCGCGTTGACCTGCAAATGCGATTTTTTTTGATCTACGGGCAGCGCGACGATTTCCAGCGCATAGCGCGCCTGCGACCAGTTACGCACCGAACTGGCCGGCATCTCGGCCATGTATTCAAGATCGTTGCGCACCGTCACGCCACGGCTGAAGACAACCGGTTTCGTGACGATCTTCCCTTCATTGGCTTTGCTCAAATCCTCGTTAAGCGGAATGGCGCAGGATTTCAGCACCTCGCGGGCGGCCTCCAGAATCGGTTCGCGCTGCATGCTCATCGTGTAAGGGTTGGGCAAAGGCGGCTCCGCCTTGGGCTTATCGAAGGTAAATTGTGCGTGCGCAACGTGCGACCCAAGCACAAGCGCCAAGAATGCCAGCACAAAAGTCGTGGATTTGATCTTCATAGAATTGCCTTTTGGATTTGTCAGTCACTACAAAATTTCTTGTGGGGAATTGACGGCCTCACCATACACCCGTCAGCGTGTGGCAGCAACCAACCATACATCGTGCGCGCGTTCTGAGTTGTCAGGATTTGCCGTCGTGGCTTTGAACGTAGCAAATGCCCTTTTTCGCCAGCAAATGCGCAGTGTTTGGGAGGCAAGGAAATTTCTTCATCTATTTTTCGGCTGCTTTTCGTGCAAGAGCCTACGGCTAAGAAGATTTTTCATAGCACTTCTCTCCTAATCAAGTAACTTCTACACGTACAGCAATGCCAGCAGAAATAGCACTGAGAGACCAAGAGCCTTGAAACCAAAGCGCAATCAATCACTTAGCCACGATTCCCTAGCCTATTCCCTTACTGGCACAGTCGTTGCACTAGCTTAGGTGGGGCAACGAGATACCAGGTGGTTAATTCCACTGACGGTGTCAGTGGTTACCAGGGTGAGGAAGGTAACCACGTTTTATAGGCGCTACTGGCACTTCCCACGACAGTAGCGCCTTTTATTTTGTCTACTGTCGCTTTGCCCGCACAGTCATTGCTGCTTGAACACCCAGCCCTCTTCACTCTTCTCCCAAACAAACCAGATTCAGTTATCGGCGCGTGGCTACCGGCCCCTGGCAAATTGCGGAACGGGATGCACCGCAGCGTTGTCTGGTCACGCGCCGACCAGCTTTCCGGCTTAGCCAAACCCCAGCTTGACACCTTCTTTTACGCTCGGCTATGGTGCCGGACTTGGACAGCGCCCGCTGTTCCCAAACCTTCGTAACACCCGCATGCTTGACGAATACCGCCAACGATTTCGCGCTTTTCACACGCACTGGCAGCGTGAGCAGTACTTGTTTCGTGCAGGCCGCAAAGCGCTTTTCGAATCGGCTTATCTCGTCCACGAAAACAGCGACCTATTCACCACCTCTGTGCTGGCGGAGCTGCAAGCCAAGCACGATGAGGTTGCGGCTTACCGTGCGACCGAACGCGACGCCATTCAACGCCTGCTGGCCTTTGCGCGCGCTGGGCAACTCGCCAGCCGCACGCTGGAATTGACCGAAGAGTTGGCTGCCGTTGAAGCGCACCCCGCGATTAAATGGGATGGACAACGACTGACGATTCGCCAGGCACAGTTAGGGCTCGCACTGGAAGCCGCACCGCACCGCCGCCGCGAACTGGCGGCCCGGCGTGCTGAGGCCATCCACCGCACACAGGATTTGCGCGCGGAACGTTTCGCCAAGTTGCAAACCGGCGCACAGGCATTCGGCTACGACCACTTGCTGGCGCTACACAACGCGACGCATCACCTTGAACTTGAAAAGCTGGCCACTCAGGCGGCGCAGTTGCTGGCCAAAACCGAGAGCCAGTATGTGGCCGCGCTCAAACCGTTGCTGGCGCGCGAAGCCAAGGTCGGGTTGGATGAAGCGACGCAGGCAGACTTGGGTTATTTGCAACGGCTGGCGCGCTTCGCCCCCTATTTCCCGGCGACTCGCGCGGGCGAAATTTATGCGGAGTTGTTTGCCGGACTCGGCTTCAAGATCGAACAACAGCCGCACGTCGAGTTGGATACGATTGATCAAGCAGGCAAGCAGGCACGGGCGTTTTGCGCGCCGGTGCAAATCCCTGACGAAATAAAACTGTGCGCCAATCCCGCTGGGACACACGAGGGGCACGCGTTTTACCAAGGCTTTTTTCACGCCGCCGGGCAGACGCAGTTGGCGGCCTGGACTTCCGGCGAATTGCGCTACGAGTTCCGCGTTCCGGGCGATGCGGCGGTGGGCGAAGTTTGGGGCACGCTGTTCAGCCAGTTGCTGTTTGACGCGGAATTTTTGGTCGGCAATTTCGGCTTCCCGGCCAGCGGCGAATTCCGGCACGCGCTGGCGGTGTTCAAGCTCTTGCACGTGCGGCGCGCGGCGGCTTTATTGCAGTACGAGACCGAGTTTCACGCAGGCAAACTCAGCCGCAATGCGGGCGCGCGCTTTGCCGAATTGCTGAGCGATGGCGTGCGGCTGCGCTACGACGAAGCTGAGTGTTTGCGCGCGCTTGAAACGCCGTTCCATTCGGCCAACCGGCTGCGCGCCTGGGCGTTTGAGGCGCAGTTGCGCGAACATTTGAAGACGCGCTTCGGCACACGCTGGTGGGCTGCGCGCAAGGCGGGCGAATTGTTGGTTGACCTCTGGAACACCGGCCACCGCTACACAGTCGAAGAGTTGGCCGGGTTGATGGGGCTGGGCGAATTGGACTTCGAATGGCTGAGCGAAGAATTGCTGCAAGCCATTTCAAACTGAACCAAATGGAAAGCAGTGCAATGACACAAACCGTTCACGTCGCCCTCGGCGAACGCAGTTATGACATCACCCTGGCCCACGGCGCCTTGCCGCAAACCGGCGCCATCACGCGCGCAGCCTGCGGCTCAAAAGCGCGCCGCGTGGCATTGATTTCCAACCCAAAAGTTCATGGCTTGTATGGCAAAGTAGTTGAAAAGAGCTTGAAACAAGCCGGCTTCGCTGTCCTCACGCATTTGATCGGCGATGGCGAACGCGCCAAATCCATTCGCACGGCGGAGCGCGCGTGGGGCTTTCTGATCGAAAACCGGTTTGAACGCAGCGATGGGATTGTCGCGCTGGGTGGCGGTGTAGTGGGCGACTTGGCGGGCTTTGTCGCGGCGACGTTTTTGCGCGGAGTGAATTTCGTGCAGCTTCCGACGACGTTGCTGGCGCAGATTGACAGTTCGGTCGGCGGCAAAACGGCGGTCAATCACGCGCTGGGCAAAAACCTGATCGGCGCGTTTCATCAACCGCGCGCCGTGGTGATTGATCCGCGCGTGCTGGCTTCGTTGCCTGCGCGCGAGTTCCGCGCCGGGATGTACGAGGTCGTCAAGACGGGTCTTATTCGCGATGCTGCGCTGGCCGGTTTCATTCACCAGAACTTGGACAAGCTGACGGCGCTCGACCCGGCCAGCCTGACGCAGGTCATCAAACGCTGCTGCGAAATCAAAGCCGAGGTCGTGATGGCCGACGAGCGCGAAGGCGGCTTGCGGCGCATTCTAAATTTCGGCCACACGGTCGGCCACGCGCTCGAAGCGGTGACAAAGTACCGGCGTTTGAAACACGGCGAAGCGGTAGGGTACGGCATGCAATGCGCGACGACGATGGCGGAACAGGCAGGCCTGCTCAATTCGTCAGAGGCGGCGGCCATCAAGGCCAGCGTTGCCGCGTTGGGTCGCTTACCGCGCATCAATGATTTGAACGTTGGCGAAATCATCGCCGCGACTGCTCACGATAAAAAAGCCGCGCAAGGCAAAATCCCTTTCATCTTGCCGACGCGCATTGGCGCAGTGATTGTGCGTGACGACCTGCCGCCGCAATTGGTGCGCGATGCGGTGCGCGAGTTATTGGCCAGCAATTGATTTTTGTTCGCGCGGGGCGGGAAGATTTCAGCAACAGCCCAAAAGCCGTTGCCAGAAGCCGGGCTTTTGATTAGACTCCGCCCGGTCGTTCACAACGTCCCCCAATTTACAGCGTCATTTTTATCTCCCCAAACTGGGGTTTCGCGTATGAAGCCCTCAGGCGGATTGTCCGCAAATAATCAACCACCAATCGGCTAAGGAGGAATTGCTACATGGCAAGTTTCGATGAACTCAAAGCGAAGTACAATGCAGTGATAGACAAAGGTCATGATGTCGGGATGACCGTTCAGAATCTGAACCTGGAAGGCGAGCAGTTGCTGATTCGCGGCGTCGTGCCGTCGGATTACGCAAAGAACGAGATGTGGGACGCGATCAAGAGCGTTGACGCCAGCGCCAGCGATCTAATCGCTGACATCAACGTTCAATCCGGCCTGAAATACACCGTCAAAACCGGCGATACGCTCGGCAAAATCGCCAAGCGTTTCTACGGCGACGCGGGCCATTACAAGCAGATCGCGGCCGCTAGCGGCATTGACAACCCCGACCGCATTGACGTCGGCCAGGAAGTCACGCTGCCGTAGTTTGCAGGCAGTTGGCTGAAAGACAATCCGCAGAAAGCCGAAGGCCGACTTCGGCTTTCTGCCCGTCAAACACGCAGACAACACTCGCCGTTCGGCCACCCGCGTGGGCAATCAACTTCTGCACGGTTTCCTTTTCCCCGCTCGCTGTAAGTCAGCACGTTAGCAAGTCTGAGGTTTGCTCTCCACGGCTCGCGCAAACCAGCGGGGAGGCTCCCAACACTGCCCTTGACCATGAAGGAGCAATACTTGCGGAACGGAAACACAACTTGGCACACGCTCTTTCAACTGGCCCAACCGTATCGGCGGCAGTTCGCTTTTATCGCGCTGCTCGCGCTGACCGCCACCAGCCTTGACCTGGTTGAACCGCTGATCTACCGCGCCGCTATCAACGACATCGCGGGGTTGTTTGTAGATCGTTTCAACGAGAACCAGCCACCGGACGCCGATTCGCTTGAAGAAGGCGC
>JANOWX010000743.1:0-1527 GCA_031418175.1 Acidobacteriota bacterium
CCGAAAGATACAGACGGCGGTCGATCAGCGCCTGACCGGAGCGGCTGGCATAGGCCAGGAACACGCCGACCTGGCAGTTCTCGACGCGCCCGGGCGTCCCCGAATATTGCCGCGCCACGCCGACCGAATGCTCGCCCTTCCTCGGGAAGCCGGTCTCGTCCACCATAGCTAGTGCCCAGAGTCATTCAGAATGACGGGTATAGGCTTTTTAGTTTGACACGGGCGTCGGCTGTCGTGAACTGCCAGTCGGCTTTGGCGTGGTGTTTGTTGCGGTTTTCCTGCCATGCCGTGACTTCTTCCATCAGTTTGGTCTTGTCGGGAATGCGGCGGTCCAGACATTGGGTTGAGAGGACGCCGAGTTCGGATTCCGCCATGTCGAGCCATGAGCCGTGTTTGGGCGTGTAGTGCCATTCGAACCGCTCGGCGAGGCGGCGCGCTTCGGCGGCTGGAAAGGCCGCATAAAGCGAGGCGGTCGTGTGCGTGCTGAGATTGTCCTGTACCAGCACGATTTTTTCCGCGCCGGGAAAATGCGTGTTGGACAGATCCTTGAGCGCCTGGGCGTAGTCGACGGCGGCATGACGGTCGGTGACTTTCACGTGCCGCCAACCTTCCAGCGGCGCGAACATCATGAACAGGTTGGCCACGCCATTGCGTTCGTATTCATAATCGTGCCGCGCCTTTTGCCCCGGCTTCATGGGGATTGGCGCGCGTGTTTCGGCGATCAACTGCTTTGAAGTTTCGTCGAGGCACACGAGGGGGCGTTTTTGATCGTGCGGCCTCTGGTAGACTTCCAGCACGTCTTCCATGTTGGCGACAAAGGCGGCACTGGCCTGCGGCGCAATCACCCATTGCTGCTTGAGATGGGGTTTGAGAATGTTTTTTTGAGAATCCGCCCAATCGTGTTGTCGCTGGCACTTTCAACGATATGCAGTTCCACCACCTTCTGTTCCAGCAACCGCAGGCTCCATTTGGCGTGGCCCGCCGGGGCCGGACCGCAAGTCAGGGCAATCAGCCTGGCTTCCGCCGCGCCATCGAAAATCCGCTTGCGGGCCGATTTGGGGTTGGTTTTGCGGGTCAGAACCGCATCAAAACCTTCCTCGGCAAGCTGGCGTCTCGTCCGTTCAATGGTGGGAATGCTGGTGTCCAGCGCCCCGGCGATCCGGCTGTCACTCCAGCCCTCCCCGGCTTCCGATACATCTGCTTTCAAAAGAATGCGCGCTTTCGTCAGCAGTTGGGCAGCCCCCTTGCCCTTGCGGATCATGGCCTCGAGCCGGGAGCGCTCTTCCGCCTCCAGCCTGACGACATATTTCTTGACGGCGATATCTTTCCCGGCCACGAATCACCTCCATCGCTTCCTCGCGACGGCATAGATTCAGAGATTGCCATCATACGCAATGACGAGAGGCACTAGGTCGGAGAAGGGCGAATGTCAGAGTGCGTCGTCGTCGCGCTCGCCGGTGCGGATGCGCATCGCCTGCTCGATCGGGGTGACGAAAATCTTGCCGTCGCCGATCTGCCCGGTGCGAG
>JANOWX010000744.1:0-11192 GCA_031418175.1 Acidobacteriota bacterium
GACAGGATGGACAGGATTTACTGCTGGATTTACAGGATTCAAACTGCCCAGTGCTGACCAAGTGTTCAACCCTTTCCTGTTAATCCTCTTAACAATCTTGTTAATCCTGTCTAGACCTGCTTATTTTTGCCGGTGAACTTATCACCCTTCAAAACCTAACAGCCGCATTTCCTCAGTCAGAAAGAACTGCCGATAAGACGCCGGAGCATTGATGATATTGCCAGCTTCATCCAGTTCCAGATGGCGAATTTCTACGTGGCCGTTCAGTCGCTCGAAATACAACAAGGCTACATCATCGGGTGATAAGCGTTTGTTACGAACTTCCAGGCGAACGCGGTCTACCAGATGGTCACTATGCGTTTCGATGACAAATCGCTTCTGGTCAGTCTTTGCCAATGCACCTAGAAATGAGCCGAGTTCGGCTTGTGCTCTAGGGTGAAGATGAACTTCTGGTTGCTGTAACAGAAAGGTACTGCCTTTGCGTCCGCGCACAACGTCAACCACGATTGGCAATACCTGACTAACGCCGTAACCGACATCCATCAAGTTAAAAGACGAGTTTGAAACTTTGATCTTGAGTTGAAAGGGATCGCTTTCCTCCTTGCCCAAGCGCCGCACTTCCACATCATTGAAAAGCCCTGAAGTCTTGCCAAAGGAGGCAAGGGCTTTGCGTAAGCTCTCCCAGTTTTTCTGGTCGGAGGAAGACAGCCGCGCAAGAATCATCGGGATGTGCGCGCCTTCAGGACCAGCGACATCTTTAATGGGGTCATAGGTACGTTTAGGATGCGAGCGTACAGGCGCAAAGGCATACGGCCCAGGAGTAATTTCTGCGTCAAACAAATTAAGCAGCTTTTCCAGGTATTTTATTTCCTGGCCAGTTAGCGTGTGATTCTCTTTAGTCTGTGACCCCTTCACTGCAAACCGCTGATAGAAAGCTGTCCAATGGGCAAACTTTTGCAAGCCGTTCAAACTGGTTTCACGCCAAGTTTCAGAACCAGTAGGTGTCGTAATCGTTACCTGTGGCGCTTCTTCAGCCTCAGCAAAGTTGACTTGCAAGCGGTATGGCCCAGCCGCCAGTGACCACTCGGCTAGTTTGGGTTGCGCCTCGTGACGGACAAACCGATTGAGCAGCGTGATGACCTCGAAGTCCGGCGCGAATTTCAGCGTTGTGCCGATAGTAAAACCCGGCGCACGCCCAGCACGACCGCCACGAGACGAAGCGATCTGATCATAAGCACCAAGCAGAAATGGTTCTTCGTTGAAATTCGCCGCTGCCCCATGACACATTTCCCACGCGATGCGCGTCAACGCCAGCGCCGTACTTTTTCCTGAACTGTTCTCGCCAACCAGCAGCGTGAGCGGCCTTAACGGAATTGTTTGCCGGTTGCGAAAGCAGCGCACGCCTTCAACAATAATTTGATCCATAAAACTGACTCCTTGCGGCTGTCATTGTCGAGCACAACAGCGGCGCTGGCAACGTTGCTGGTGTGGCGTTCATTCGCCTTCACGCACCATCGGCAACTCAAGCGTGAAGCGCGCGCCACGCGGCAAATTCTCACTCACGCGAATGCGCCCCTGATGCTCTGCCACGATGCGGCTGACAATCGCCAGCCCCAACCCCGTGCCGCATTTGCGCGTCGAAAAGTACGGGTCGAAGATGCGTTCGCGGTCGGCGGGCGCGATGCCGGGGCCGGTGTCGGCGACGGTCAATTCCAGCGCGTCGCGCTCCGTCAGTTCGCGTGTTTCGATGGTGATGCGGCGTTCGAGCGGCTCGCCGTTGCCGGTCGTAATCGCTTCCGCAGCGTTGTCAATCAGGTTGACCAGCACACGTTTGATCTGTTCGGTGTCAATCCAAACGGGCGGCAAAGCGGGCGCTAAGCGGCTTTCCAGCCGCACGCTGTCCAGCCGTTCGTCATACAGTTTGATGGCGCCCGCGACCACCTCATTCAACGAAGTGAGTTCGAGTTGGGCATTGGGCAAGCGGGCGAAGGTGGAAAACTCATCCACCATGCGTTGCAAGGTCTCGACCTCTGTGCCGATCAGCGCCGTGCATTCGCGCACCAGGTTTGACTGGCGCTCGGTCAGATTGGATTGCGGGCCGTTTGACCCATTTGCGGCTTCGCCATTCAGCAACAGGTTTTTTGCCAGCCGGTCAGCCGAGAGGCGAATCGGCGTCAACGGATTTTTGATCTCGTGTGCCATCCGTCGTGCGACTTCGCTCCAAGCGGCACGGCGCTGGGCTTCGATCAATTCGGTCAGGTCTTCCAGCACGATGACCGCGCCGCGCGTTTGGCCGGCCGGGTCGTGCAAGGCCGTGACGGTGACGGCGGCGTCGAGTTTGGCATTGTTGGCGAGCGTGAAATGGACTTCGCGCGTGACCGTATTGACGCGCGCGGCGCGGCGCGTCATGCGGCGCAACTCTTCGCGCTGCTCTTCGGGCAAGAGCGCTTCCAACGCCACGCCGGATTGCGGGGGGGCGTCCAGATGCAATAAACGCTGCGCCGCCGGGTTGATCGTGGTGATGTTGTTGTGTTCGTCCAGCGAAATCACGCCCGCCGACAGGCTTTGCAAAATGGTTTCGATGTAACGGCGGCGCTCTTCCAGCGTGCGCCGGTTGGCCGACATTTCCGCCGTCATCTCATTGAACGATGTTGCCAGCGAGGCCAATTCGTCATCGCCCACCACCGTGGCGCGGTAATCCAGATCGCCCTGGCGTATGTGCTGGGTCGCCCGGGCCAATTGCTGCACGGGGTCGGCAATGCTGCGCGCCACATAAAGCGCCAGCCAGAATGCGATGAAGAGCACCAGCAGCGTCAGCAGCAAGAGCGTTTGCATCGAAGTTTGCCGAATGGCGCGCTTGTCGCTTTTGAGTTTTTCGTAAGTCGTCTCCACTTCGCGGAGGCGTTTGATGCTGTTGGCGAAATCTTCGGTGACGGGTTGGGCGATGACAAACGCGCCGCCCTGTTCGGTCGGCGCCGCCGCAATCAGATGAATGGAGTTCTTGCCATGCGCCGCCGCCTCGCTCAATTCCGCGCTGAAGCGTTCGCCTTGCAACGCTTTGGTGCGCGCCGCGAGCCAGGTCTGGCGAAACTTTTCGGAAAGCTGTTGCGGATCGAGTTTGGAGTGCTGGGCAATGATGTCTCCGTCTTTGTTGTGCAATTGCCCCAACTCCAATTGCTGGGTCGCGGCCTCTTGGCCGAGTATTTCCAGGCGGCGTTCGGGCGCGGCGTGCAAGAGCATGCGGCTGATGGTTTCGGCGATGCGTTCCAAGCCCTCGCGCTCGCCTTTGAGGTATTGCGACTGGATGTACAACGAGTTCGACATCATCTCGTCCGCCGGCAAGCTGAACCATTTATCCATGCTGCGGTTGAGAAAGCCGTAGGCCCCGAAAAACAGAAAGGTCACCGGCAACAACGACAGCGCGACCGAATAAAACACCAGTCGCTGTTTGAAGCGCGCGCCCGATTTGCCCGCTTGTTGTTCGCGCCGCAACTTGATGATGTTGCGCACCAACACCATCAACAACACAACGAAGGCCAGGAAATTGAAGGTCGAAAGCGCAAAGAGAATGTATGTGCCGCTGGCCGAATCCGGGCGCACCCAGGGCAGCGTGTCGAAAGCTTGCTGAATAAACAGCAGTGTAAACAGCAGACCCGTGATCACCGCCAGGACGATGATGCGCGTGCGGCGGCGTTGTATGCGGCGCGCGAGTTGTTCGTCGGTTGGTGCGGCAGGTGTGAGCATCTTAAGTGTCTCGTGAATGCGTAGGGAAGTTGTGCGCGTGGATTCTAGCGCGGCGTTCGGCAGCGCGGCAATCTGCGCGCGCTGGGCCGCATCTTGCCCGCTTGCAAGCGGGCCTTTATGATGCCGCGCCTATGAGCCTTTTCAGCAACCCCCAAACCGGATTGTTGCGCAGCGGCTGGCGTGTGCTGGCGTTTGCCTGCATTGCGTTATTGCCACGGCTGGCGACGGCGCTCGTCACCATCCCCGAGACTGCGCCGAAGGATACCGAAGCGGTCTTTGAGGTGAGCGGCGCAATGATCGCGGTTTACCTGGCGCTGATCGCTTGGGTGGCGCTGGTCTCGTGGTTCTGTCTGCGCTTTTTGGAACGGCTGCGTTTCGGCGCGCTCGGCTATGCGCTGCATCGCGGTTGGTGGCGCGATGTTTTGCTGGGGCTGGCGGTGAGCGTGTTGATGATCGTCGCGGTCGTCGCGCTGCAAACGCTGGGCGGCGGGACGCAATTGCAATTCAATCCGCTGGGTTGGCGCGCACTGCTCGGCGGTTTCGCGCTGGCGACGGGCTTGTTAATAGTAGGGGCGGTGTTTGAAGAGATTGTCTTTCGCGGCTATGCCTTTCAAACGCTGTTGCGCGATGTCCCGGCGCTGGTGCCGATCACGTTGCTGGCGTTGCTCTTTGGCATGGCGCACTGGTCGAATCCGAGCCGGACGCTGCTTTCGACGGTGAATACGGCGCTGGCCGGTGTTTGGCTGGCGGTCGCCTACCTGAAAACGCGCAGCCTGTGGTTCCCAACAGCGCTGCATTTCGGTTGGAATTGGACGATGGGCTTGTGCTTCGGCCTGCCCATCAGCGGCATGCAGATGCGCAATTCGTTGCTGGTGTCAGCCAATCAAGAACCGCTCTGGTTGACGGGCGGCAGTTACGGTTGCGAGGGCGGCTTGGCGGCGACCGTTGTTTTCATACTGGCCGCGCTGCTGATTTGGCGTGCGCCGTGGTTGCGGGTAACGCCGGAAATGGCGCTGGCCACCACACGTCAAGAATCAATCGAAGAATCCCCGCTCAAGCTCGGCCTGAATGAGCCTGGCTCGTGAAAAGGTTGCGCCGCAGAGCAACGCAGAGAAACGCTGATAAGCGTTACCAAGCAGCAGGCTCAATCTGCGTTTGTCTGCGTTGATCCGCGGCAAAACACTTTGCCCTGCCGGATTGCTGGTTGGTTTTACCGCGCACCCTTTCACCAAACGCATTCACTTTTTGCCGCTGATTGGCTATCTTGGCCGCGTAATAAAAAATCTAAATGCCCTCATCACTGCGGGTGATTGCAATATCCACCCACAAGAACAAGGCAAAACCACGAAATCATCACTGCTGGCGCGGCTACGTTCGCGCTGAGCGAAACGTCATTCAACAAAGGAGCGGTAATGGATGCTAGACCTGTGAAAGTGACGACCCAGGCGGGCTGGAACCCCAGCAGCTACGGTCTCGACAAACAAGGGCTGAATGCCAAATTGGCCTATTGGAATTTATCAGCCGGTGAACTTTACGAACACGTCATTCGCCGCAACGAAGGCCAGGTCGCCCACTTGGGGCCGCTGGTCGTCAACACGGGCCAGCACACGGGCCGTTCGCCCAACGATAAATTCGTCGTGCGCGAGCCTTCGTGCGAAGAGCACGTCTGGTGGGGCAAGGTCAATCGCCCGTTTACCGAAGCCAACTTCGACCGCATTTACGCCAAGGTTTTGCAGCACCTGCAAGCGCAAGAAGTTTATGTCCAGGATTGTTTCGCGGGCGCCGACCCGGCCTTTCGCGTGCCGATTCGCGTGGTCACCGAATACGCCTGGCACAGTCTGTTTGCGCGCCACATGTTCGTGCGCCCCGATTGGGACAGCCAAGCCGCCAATCACGTGCCCGAATTCACCGTCATCAACACGCCGTCGTTGCAGGCCGATCCCGCGACTGACGGGACAACCTCCGGCACTTACATCCTGATGAATTTCAGCCGCAAGCTGATCTTGATCGGCGGCACCAGCTATGCGGGCGAAACCAAAAAATCCATTTTCACGCTGTTGAATTACCTGTTGCCCTTGCGCGGCGTGCTCTCGATGCACTGCTCGGCCAACATCGGCAAAAACGGCGACGCGGCGATTTTCTTCGGCTTGTCAGGCACGGGCAAAACGACGCTCTCGGCTGATCCCGAACGCAAATTGATCGGTGATGACGAACACGGCTGGTCGGAACGTGGCGTCTTTAACATCGAAGGCGGCTGTTACGCCAAAGTCATCAACCTTTCGCCCGCAGCCGAGCCGGAGATTTACGCCTGCACGCGCCGCTTCGCCACCGTGCTCGAAAACGTGACGATGGACCCAGTGACGCGCCGCTTGAATTTGGATGACGGCTCCGTCACCGAAAACACGCGCGCTGCCTATCCGCTGTCACACATCTCGAACTTTGAACCGTCGGGCATGGGCGGCCATCCGAAAAACATCATCATGCTGACCGCCGACGCCTTCGGCATCCTGCCGCCGATTGCCAAGCTGACGCCCGAACAGGCGATGTATCACTTCATCTCCGGCTACACGGCCAAGCTGGCGGGCACCGAAAAGGGTTTGAGCAGCGAGCCGCAAGCGACGTTTTCGACCTGCTTCGGCGCGCCGTTTATGGTGCATCATCCGGGCGTCTATGCCGAGCTGTTGCGCGAACGCATCGCCAAACACGGCGCCAGTTGCTGGCTGGTCAACACCGGCTGGTCGGGCGGGCCGTATGGCGTCGGGCAACGCATGAAGATCGCCTACACGCGCGCGATGGTGCGCGCGGCATTGGATGGCCGTTTGAACGATGTCCCGACCGAAGCCGATCCGATCTTTGGCGTGCACGTGCCAACGTCCTGTCCAGACGTGCCCAGCGAAGTGCTCAAACCGCGCAACACCTGGCCGGATAAGAATGCCTATGACGAAAAAGCCAAGCATCTGGCGAAGCTCTTCAACGAAAACTTCAAACAGTTTGAGTCGGGCGTCTCAGAGGCGGTGAAGGCGGCGGGACCGAAAGCCGAGTAAGACATCGCATTTGACAAACTCCTATCCACAATTCCCAAGCGGCAACCGCGCCTACAGCGTTTGCCGCTTTTTTTGCTGCCGTTATTCCGGCGCACATTTGAATAACTTGAGCACCCCGAAGCCGTCATTTAAGCGCACTTGGCCTACGCCTTGCTGACAGATTGCGGAAACCAACGCCGTACCCGCCTGATGAGTGAGCGGTTGCAATACGTCATAAGAGAGCGTAACAAAATAATGCCCTCTGGTTTCGTTCGATTCACCATCAAACATTGGCTGTGGTGTGGCGGTGATGAAACGCACCTGTTTCAGTCTCACACGCGCTCCGCCCAGGCTGTCAGTCGCGGCAAATTGACGCAATGTCTTGTGCACGCGTTCAGCCAGCAGCTTTTCCTGCCCCGGTTGCGTGAATGCCAATGTCGCAGAATCCTTTGGCAACCAATCCGTGAGCAATGCGGTCATTGGCGCATCTGCCGCTTGGCCCAACAAGTGGTGAATCCAGTCACGCGGGTTGATGTATCCAGCCAGCGTCAATGAAAGACAGACAAGAAAAATCAGGTTCTTCATTACACCCACCTTCTTAAAGTAGGTAGGGCAGGAACCGTTTCCGGCTACCGCCCTACCTGTTTAATGCTGCTGATTTGTCCCGCAAAGTAGTTGATGGTGTCGCGAACGTAGGGCCTAACGAGTGGACTTCACACCCGCGCTGATGAGCGCATACACCAACGCCTGCGGTTCGGGTGTGCCGACAAAATGGGCGACCACTTTGCCCTGGCGATCCAGCACCAGTAGGGTGGGGAGGGCTTCGACGTTGTAAAGCCGCCCGGCCTCACCGGTTTCATCCACCACAGTCTGGAAACCGTAGCCCTTGCTATCCACATAGGCGCGGGCCGTCGCTTTGTCCTCGGTGTTGATGCCCAGGACGACGACGCCGCGATCAGCCAGTTTTTGATGAATCAATTCCAGCATCGGCAATTCGCGGCGGCACGGGGGGCACCAAGTCGCCCAGAAGCTCATGACTACGATATTGCCGCGCAATTCATGCAACGCGATTTGGCGACCATCCAACGCTGGCAAAATGAAGTTTGGAGCCGTCAGGCCGGTCAAATCACCTTTCGTGGCCTCTGCTGTGCGATCAGTCAAACTGTCCAGTTCTTCAGCTCTCGCAGTGTTGCCAGTCGAGAGCGTTGCGTCCGTCATGGCCGGTGCCGGTTGTTGAGCAGCGCGGGACGTGCCCGCTTGCGTGTTGACCGGGGCGCTGAATAGACATGCCAACGCGAACATGCCGACGATTGAAAAGCGATTGAGTTCCTTACGCATAGTTTTCTCCTTGACTAAAAGACCTTTGGTTCAAATTGATGTGGCATTCACGGCGCAACGCCTGCACCCGCATTGATGCCACCGGATTTTCATCGAGCCGCTTGGCTCGCTTCGGTCTCGTTGCGGCTTTTGCCGCTCAACCGGGTAAGCACTTCGCGCAAAAACCTTTCGTACTTTCAAAAGCTTTTGCTGGGTTCAGCGCAGAAAAAAACGGGGCTGCAATTCAGCAGCCCCGTTGCTCATCTGCCTGACCAGCGCCAGCGTGCGGCGTTTAGTTTTTGCGCGGACTCGGTGACGTTGACGGCTTCGGCGCGGGCGTCACCTTGTCGAGTTGGCAATCGCGCTGCAACGCACTTTCGTGGATTTTCTGCAGCGTGGGGATAACCGCCTCCCCGACTTTTTGCAGCGGATTGTGGGGCGTGGTTTTGTGCAACTTCGCCCCGTTGCAATCGTCTGTGTTGGCGCTGGACGCTTTTTGCCCTTGGGCCAGCGTGATCACCGACGCGCTCGCCGTGAGCAGTGTTCCGAACAAGATTCCTGCGATCAGATTTTTCATTTTTAGTCTCCTTTCAACGTTGGTTGTGCTTTGTGTGAGTGCCTCGTTTGCATTTGCAAACAGGCGGCTCAGTTTCCCGGCAGCAGCCGAACATTGCTGTTCTGCCTGCCTTTCGCTTAGGTAAGCAGTCGCGGAAAAAACCTTTCACCTTGCCGCGCACAAAATTCTCAGCGGCGGATCAGCGCCATTACCACGCACAAAAAACAGGAGGCTGCACCTGGGCAGCCTCCTGTGAGAAAAGATCGAATTGTTCCGTCATCAGTAAAGTGCGGCTACTTCACCCGCACCTTGCGCGGATGTCCTTCGGGATGCAGCAGGTGTGTGCAAGGGCTCAGGTCCCCGCGTGGATGCGCGGGATGCTCGCACGGAATCGCATCCGCCTGGTGTTGCGTCCAGCGCCTGCCATAGCCGTCATAGTACTCGTGCGAGCACGGCACCAAATCGCCGCGATAATGCAGCGGCCCATGCGTACATTCAGACAAGTCACCCACCGGGTGGGCGCGATGCTTGCATTCATCAGTAACGGTTTTCCATCTTGTAGATGGTTCCTCATCGGCCATAGGGTCACGCTCCGGCGACCGCCCCCGCACAAACCTTTCTCCCTGGCTGTGTGCTTCATCCAGCGACAGGTCGCGTGCTGCAAAGCCGGCCATCATCGCTTTCACCCTTTCTTCAGGCGTGCCGTGATGCGCGGGGCTCCAGAAATTGTAGTCGCCTTTTTCATACAGGCTGGTGGCAAAAGCCCGCAGGTTTGTCGGAGACAAATAGCTTTTCTTGCCCAGGTAATAACCCGCCAGATAGTCCGCTTGCAGTTCCAGATATTTGCCGCTCGACTTTGTACCGCTTTCAAACTGCAAAACGTGCGCAAACTCGTGCGCCATGATTCCCGCCACCGCCTGACTTCCTTTAGCCATTGACCAAAGCTCCGTCGCCAGCAGGGTGCGTCCCAGATAAACGGTTCCGCTATAACCTGGCATAGTGCTTTGCGGCGAGGCAAAGGCGTTCGGCTGCCGGCCGTCATCGAAAATAAACAGATTGGGCGCGATCCCAAACACGTTGTGTAAAAAATTTCCTTCCTGGTTCAGGCTGTTGTCCAACGCCACGTTGCCAGTCGTTTTGAGAATCTGCCCGGCCTGCACGTTCCCTTGCAGGCATTACGCCCGAATGTCCGGTGCGGCCCAGCCCAGCGAACAGAGAATGATTCCGCAAACAATTGCCAAGTTATGCCTCATTTTGTCACCTCGTAATGTGTTGCTGTTTGGTTGAACGTTCTCAAACTGCCCAGCGCCGCGCCTCCATCACCCTTCGCCAATTTGAGACCGCTGTGTTTGACGCTCAATTTGATAATCACAAAACCGAAAAACATTTCATTGATACAGTACCGCGCGCCGGGAGCCGCTTGCTGACGCGCGCGGTGCCGTATCGTTCCAGGGTGTTCTGATTTAGATGCCCCTGGTCAAGGTTCTGGCCGAGGCATAAGCGTTCAGCGGCGAAAGCAACAGAATCATCAGCCAGATGGGCAGCAACAGCAGCGCGGGCAACAAGCGCCGCGTGAACCGATTGCCCGCGTAAACTGCGGCGTTGGCCAAAACATCCGTCACCACTGCACCCACCAGCAAACCGGAAACGTTGTAGTAGGGGCCGACCGAGGCAAGCACAGTGGTGGCGAAGCGTTGCTCGAGCGGCAAGGTCTTGCTTTCGTCCATTGAGGACTGGCGCACGTTGCTGCCGAGATGGGCCGTGCCGCAACGGCGGCAGAACCGGTCATGCGGCCCCGCTTCTTTTCCACAAGCGCGGCAAAGCACAAGGTCAATGGTTTCGGCAGTCGCAAAATCGCTGTTCATGGATGACGCTCCCTTTTTTGAATATAAGTCCGGACGCGCCTGACCCCTACTCCCTCTGACAGCGGCGCTCACAATGCCTCTGTCATCAATCGAGTTGTCGTTCAGATCGGGTTGTAGATGGATGGTCGGTTGCCACGTTTGTTTGATCGGCAACCGCGCTTGCGCGTTTTGTTTGGGATGGCAGAAACGCTGTCTTTGCTTCCTGCCCTCACTTGGATAAGCAAAACGCCGAATAACCTTTCAGACTGATTGAAGAGATTTTGCTTTGGCAGGGAAAACGAGAGGCTGCACACAGGCAGCCTCAGGAGGGAGATCATCGAAAAGGATCGAATTATTTGTTGGTGAGTTTGAGGCTACCGCTTGCCCGCCAGATTGGCCCACTCGCCAGATTGGATGAAACTGGCCCAGTAATACGGATGCGCCGTCAATGGTTGCTTGAGCATGCGCAATTGCACTTGCCGCACTGCCGCGCTACGTCCCTGGCCTTGCAGCAAGCCTTTGTAGAAGGCTGTCATCCATTGTCGTGTGGCAAAGTCGTCCACTTTCCACAAACTCATCACCTGCGTTTCAGAACCGGCCAGCACCAGCGCGCGGCGCAACCCGTAAACGCCCTCGCCATTTTTGACTTCGCCTACGCCGGTTTCGCAGGCCGAGAGCACGACCAGCTTCGTGCCCCACAAATCCAGC
>JANOWX010000745.1:0-5039 GCA_031418175.1 Acidobacteriota bacterium
TCTCGGCGGGCGAGGCGAAACCGACCTTGACGGGGCTCTCTTCGGGTGGCTGGTCGTAAGCCGTCGGGGGCGGCGCGGAACAAAAGGCCGCGTGAATTGCGCTGTCCTGAGTTTGAAACGCTGCTGCTAGATCGGCGGTCACGGAACTGCTCCTGAATATGCGTGGCGATGGTGAAAATCGCTGGAACGTTAAGGAAATTTGCGAAGTTGGGAACGACTTACGGCGCGGATTATTGCCTGAAATTGCGTTTCACGCAAGGCACAAATGCGAAATTCGAGTTATGTGCCAGGACGAGTTGGCAGACCTTATGTTGTGAGGCGGGCGCTTGCTTGCATCCATCTGTGGGCGCGATTAAGATGCGCCCACTCGTGGCAACCACCAACCCCTTTAAGACGCGCTGAGCGCAAGACGCGACTCAGCACGCGGTTGCTGCGGCACTTCCCGGACAGACCCGGAAAAAACCGGATTCGTTCGCAAGCTGTAAGTGAGCGCATGGCGCAAATCAGAGTCGAGATCAGCGGCCGCAATTCGTATTGGTTGAACGCCATCTTCGTCGAGTGGGAATATCAGTTCCCCGAACGCAAGCTGGCGCGGCAATCCACGCAGCATGACGGGCGGCATTATTGGATCGAAGCCGATTGGCTCGGCGATTTGCAGCGCGTCGCACAGCAATGTTTCGGGCGCGTCCTATTGGCGCCGGACGATCCGGGGCGCAGACAATTGTTCCGCCGCATCTTTGCGCGTGAAGGCACGTGAAAGCGCGGCGGGTGAATTACAGATCAGATTCAAGGTTTCTTGAAAGGGGAACAACACGAAGCAATGAAGCAGCAAATCAAACTCGCTCTCGCAGTCGCTCTTTTAATTACGGGCATCGGTTCGGCGTTCACCGCCAAAGCTTATCCGCCCTTCTTGCGCAAGGCCCAAAAATTCGGCGCCAAGGATTGCCTCTTCTGCCACGAGAAGGCCGAAGGCGGCGAAGGCTGGAACAAGCGCGGCCAATGGCTGGTCGCCGAGAAAGACAAACGCAAAGCCGACGCCATTGATCCTGAATGGCTAACCGATTACAAAGAAGCCGAAGGGGAGAAGAAAGAGAAACCCTAACTCGATTGCGGAATGCGGATTGCGGATTCCAGGCGAATTCGCAATCCGCAATGCGTGATCCGCTTTCACTACTAAGAGGCATTCGACGATGTCAGAGCAAAACACCAACGTGACGCGCCGCGAGGCACTAAAAGGTTTGGCGATTGGCGCCAGTCTGCCGATCTTGGGGCAACGCGTGCTGGCCGATGACCCCGATCACAGTAAAGATCACAGCAAACACGGCGCGCCCGGCGTGCAAGCGAAAGCGGCGGCGCCCAAGTTTTTCAAGGCCGACCAGCTGGCGCTGATTGCGACGATTTCGGAACACATCATCCCGACCGATGAACATTCCAAAGGCGCAATTGCGGCCGAGGTCCCGCAATTCATTGATCTGATGATTAGCGAATCAAATGCCGAAACCAAGAAGCTCTGGACGGATGGCCTCGCGGCAATGGACACGCTGAGTCAATCCAAAAACAGCGCGCCTTACAACAAGGCGACTAAAGAACAGCAAATCGCCATCCTGACCGAAATCAGCAAGAACGAGATGCGGCCCGTGACTTTGGAAGAGCGGTTTTTCCGGGCCATCAAAGGGCTGACGATTGACGGCTATTACACGTCGAAGATCGGCATTCACGACGAGTTGCAGTACAAGGGCAACACTTACTTGAAAGAGTTCAAAGGATGTACGCACCCTGAGCATCAGGGCTGAGGCGTATTTAGATTGCTTGAATGGCCTGAGCTTCTCGGAAGTTCAGGCCATTTGTGTTTTCGGACTGCGCTGCTTGACGGATCAGGGCGCGCGTAATTACATTGTGGCTATGAGAACACGGATTGTGAGAATCGGAAATTCGCAGGGCGTGCGTATCCCGAAGCTTTTGTTGGAGCGCAGCAAGCTGGCTGACGAAGTCGAACTGGAAGCGCAAGACGAACAGATCGTCATTCGCCGGGCCAAACAGCCGCGCCAGGATTGGGCGGAAGCGTTTCGGGCCATGTCGGCCAGCGGCGCGGATGAGCTGCTCGATGGCGATTTGCTCAGGCAAACCAGTTGGGACGAGCGTGAGTGGCAATGGTGATCAAACGGTTTGAGGTCTATCTGGTCAACCTCGATCCCACGGTGGGAGTTGAGATCAAAAAGACGCGCCCATGTTTGATCGTTTCGCCGGATGAGATGAATCGCTTCATCAAAACGGTGATCATTGCGCCGTTGACCACCAAGGGAATGGGCTTTCCCAGCCGGGTCGCTTGTCAGTTTCAAGGCAAAGCTGGGCAAGTTGTGCTTGATCAGTTGCGTACGGTTGACAAGACACGCCTCGTGAAAAAACTCGGCAAGATAGACAACCGCACGCAGGCAGAGGTTTTGAAAGTCCTGGACGAAATGTTTGCTCCATAAGCCGCAATTCCCCAGGGTTCCCACCTGACTCTTTCACCAAATATTCGCCCCAGTTCGACAAGCGCCTCAACTGGTTTATACTGCCCCCGCAAACTTACACACAGAAAGCCACACAAAAAATATGTCAACAGGCAAACTCGAAATTACCCCGCTCGGCGGACTCGGACAATTCGGCATGAACATCACGGCCTTCCGTTACGATGAACAGATGATCATCGTGGATTGCGGGATGATGTTTCCCGACGAAGACCTGCTCGGCGTGGACATCGCCATCCCCGATATGAGCTACATCGAAGCCCACCGCGAGGAACTCGTCGGACTGGTGCTCACCCACGCGCACGAAGACCACGTCGGCGCGATCCCGTTTTTACTCCAATCCATTGACCTGCCGGTCTACGCCACCCAATTCACGCTGGGCCTGATCGAAGGCAAGCTGCAGGAATTCGGCCTGCTCGACAAGGTCAAGACGCACACCATCGGCCCGCGCCAGCCCTTCAAGCTGGGGCCGTTCGAGATCGAATTCATCCGCGTCTCGCACTCGCTGGTTGATTGCGTCGCGCTGGCGATCACCACGCCGGTGGGCGTCGTCGTCCACACGGGCGATTTCAAAGTGGACGAAACGCCGGTGATAGGCGAGGCGATTGACTTGAAGCGCCTCAACGAAATCGGCGACAAGGGCGTGCTGGCACTGCTTTCGGATTCGACCAACGTCGAACGCGAGGGGCGCACCGGCTCAGAAAAAGTCGTGATCCCGGCGCTCGAAAAGATTTTCGCCGAGACGCGCGGGCGCATGATCATCTCTTGTTTTGCCACCAGCATTCACCGCCTGCAGATCGTCTTTGATCTGGCGGCAGAGCACGGACGTTCGGTCGCGCTGCTGGGCCGCAGCATGCTGCGCGTGACCGAGGTCGCCGAGAAAAGCGGCTATCTGGATATTGACGACGGCCAACTGGTCAGCCCCGCGCAGGCGCGCAAGATGCATCCTGACGAAGTCGTCTTCCTGGTGACGGGCAGCCAGGGCGAGCCGATGTCGGCGCTCGCGCGTATGTCCGTGGATCAACACCGCGACGCCAGTGTGAACGAAGGCGATACCGTGGTGCTCTCGGCGCGCCAGATTCCGGGCAATGAAAAATCCATCTCGCGCATGATGAATCACCTGTTCAAACGCGGCGCGCGCGTGATTGATTCCAGCATCGCCCGCATCCACGTCAGCGGCCACGGGCGCGAAGGCGATTTGAAGATCATGTATGACGCCGTGCGGCCAAAATTCCTGATCCCGATTCACGGCGAGACGCGCCAACTGTACCGCCACGCCGAAGCCGCGCGCCGCTGGGGCGTCGCGCGCAACCGCATCGTGCTGGCCGAAAGCGGCGACGTGATCGGCCTGGACGAAGACAGCGCCGGCGTGGTGGACAAAGTCACGGTCGGGTGCACGCTGATTGACGATTCGGGTTCTGGGCGGATTGATGAACTGGTGTTGCGTGACCGCAAACATCTGGCCTACGACGGCATCGTGCTGCCGATTGTGGCGATCAACAAAGCTTCGGGCGAATTGGAATCCGCGCCTGAAGTGATCCAGCGCGGCTTGGCCTTGGGCGAAGAGGGCGAGGCGTTCATGCAGCGCGCGCGCGCGATTGTCGGCGGGACGATCAAGAACGCAACGCACGAAGAGCGCGTGGATTGGGCGGTCATCAAAGAGAAGATTCGCATTGAGTTGAAACGCTACATTCAGAAAGAGACGGGGCGGCGGCCGATGATTATTCCGGTCGTGCTGGAAATTTGAAAGCTACTGTCTGCCGGTTGCAAAAAGGAGAGCTATGCCGCTGATAAAAGTGAAATCAAAATTCCAATTGACAATTCCGAACTCGATCAGAAAAGAAGCCAGCTTGGCTGTCGGGGATTATTTGGAAGCGATAGTTGAAGGCGACAACATCGTCTTGAAGCCAAAAGCCCCAGCCAAGCGTGACGCTGCTGTAGAGGCGGCTATTGAAGCAGGCCTGCGCGCATACGAAGAGGGCCGTGTCACCCCAGCTTTCAGCAGTATGAAGGAGTTTAAGGAATATCTGCGCCGGACAAAGGAAAAATGAAGATACGCCTGACAGAACCGGCACAGGCGCAATGATAGATTTCAAGAAAAGCCGTACCGTAGGTTGTCTAACCTGCGGAATACTGGCTGGCGAGCCGTCCCGGAATCCAAAGGACTTTTTGCCCAGATGCTCCGCAGGTTAGACAACCTACGGTACATTTCTTTTTCTTGAACGCTATAGCCAAGATCAGAGAGTGCAGCTTTGGAGTGCTGCGGCTCGACGCAGCTTTCGCTTTCATCTCAAATCCGCACCGGGGCAACTGAATTTTCTGGCAGCGAAAGAAAAGCTGCGTCGAGCCGCAGCACTCCAAAACTGCACCGTGTCTTGCGCTTCGTTTTAGCTTCGTACAAGCATCATCTCAGTAGTTCAACCAACAACTTGAAGGCCAACAGAAATGGCACTACTTGCCGGCCAGCAATTCGACCACTTCAAAGTCCTGGCCCCGCTCGGCGCGGGCGGCATGGGCGAGGTCTGGCTG
>JANOWX010000746.1:0-2723 GCA_031418175.1 Acidobacteriota bacterium
TCGCTACCGCTCCCCGTACCGCACCGGCGGCTGCGCCATTTGGCCGTACACTGATATGCAAATCGCTATAAGCGCGCCTGCACTGTTGACTCGGATGGGCCAACTCTTAAGATGGAACGCGCGTCAGCACGTGGCGTTTAACGCCCAGCCGCGCGCGCTTGGCGCAAGACGGCCAAATCAGCCCCGTTCTAAAAATGCAGACACTCTCACAACGCTCATCAGGCAACTTCCTGGAGGAACTCCGATGCAACAGCTTTTGATTCGCTTGTCGCACAGCGCGCGCCGCTGCGGCTGGGCGCTGCTTTTAACCTTCGTGTTTCGTCGTGTGCCTTCGTGGGAGAGATGTTTTAGCCGATAGGAACCCAGCCATTACTCTTCCCGCTCGCCACCACCGCCTCAATCACCTTCATATTCGCCACCGCATCCGTCAGCGGCGTCGGCACCGGCGTATCGTTCAACACCGCCAGCGAAAAGGCATCAGCCTCAATGGTGTATTGATCACAAATGTCGAACACGATCTCTTCAAGCTGGCCGTCGTGTTGATGCCAGAGTTTACACGGTTGATCGGGTGGGGCGTTGAAGGGGATTTCGATTTCGACGCGGCCCGTCGTGCCTAAAATGTTGACGCGCTGATACGGCGCAAGCTGCGTCGAACAGGTGAACGTCGCCGTGGCATTTCCCAAAGAGGGCCCGAAATCTAAAATGCCCGAAGCAATGCGGTCGGTCTGGAATTGCGGGTCGTATTCGACCAGGCCCAGCACGCGCGTTGGCTCGGCGTCAAACAGCCAGCGCGCGAGCGAGATGTTGTAACAGCCGATGTCCATCAACCCGCCGCCGCCGCTGTTCGCCTGGTTGCGCACGTTGGCCGGGTTGGCGTTGAAGTATGAAAAGAACGAATGGATCGTGCGCAGCTCGCCGATGCCACCCGCACGCACAATTTGTTTGGCGCGCTGCCATTGCGGGTGCAAGCGGTACATAAAGGCTTCCATCACCTTCAAGTGTGGATGCTGCTTTGAAACGTCCAACAGTTGTTGCGCCTCTGCTGCCGACATGCCGATGGGCTTTTCGCACAGCACGTGTTTGCCGGCTTCCAATGCCTTGATCGTCCAGGGCACGTGCAGGTGGTTCGGCATCGGGTTATACACCACATCAATCTCGGCATCGTCCAGCAACGCCTCATAACTGCCGTAGGCTTTACCGATGTTGAATTGTGCAGCCGCCGCTTCGGCCTTGCTCAAAGCGCGCGAAGCGATGGCGGCGACTTCCACGTGCTCTGCCTTCAGCATCGCGGGAATGGTTTTGGTCAAGGCGAAATTCGAGGTGCTCAGTACACCCCAGCGTAGCTTGCTCATGATTCTCCTTGGTAGTCGGTAGTCAGTAGTCGGTAGTCGGTTATCATTTAAACCCTGATAATCACTGCGAACTTAAAACGAAAAGCCGACTACCGACTACTGACTACTGACTACCGACTACTGCTCATACGGTTTCCAGCCTTCGCCCCAATCCAAATACTCCAACGCGGCGAAGTTCTTTTTGTAATCGTAAACGCTCGGTTCGCGGTAGGCGTAGCCGGGATAGTAATAGCGGCAGCCCAGTTCGCGCGAATGCTCAATGGCGCGCAGCATGGTGAAAATGCCCAGGCTGCGTTTGTGCTCCTCCGGCGCGAAGATCGCATACACCGCCGAGGTCGCCGTCTCGCCCACATCCAAAAAGCTGGCGGCCAGCAGGCGCGCGCCGTCATAAACGCAAATTTCCTGATTGCGGCAGGGAAGGCGGGCCGGTTGACGAGACAAAAAGGTGTAGAGCGAATCGGGCACGTTGTCGCTGAAGCGCAGGCGATGGCGGTCGAACAACTCTTCTTTCGCTTCGTCAATAAAGCTGTCGCGGATGATGACCGTCAGGTCGCGGTTGCGAGCCAGCGCGCGGCGCTGGCTGCGCGAGGGGGCGAAGAGTGGCAAATCCACGCGCAAGGGCATGACGCTGCACACGCGCCCGCCGTGTTCGGCCAGCGAGTAGCGGTAAAAGTATTCGCCGAAATGACGCCAGCCGTTGGCCCAGAGCAAATCCATCTCGGCGGGTTGGGCACGGCGGGCGTGAAAGGCTTGGTCGAGCATGATCATGCGGGCAACACTTTTTCCATACGAATGATCGGCAGTGTTTCGCCTGCTGGCAAGGGCACGGCCAGATGTTCGACCGCACGGTAGCCAACCGCTTCATAAAGCGGCACGCCCGGCAAGGTCGCGCCCATTTCCAAACGCGTGAAGCCTGCTGCGCGGGCCGCTGCTTCGCAAGCCTCAATGAGCTGTTTGCCGATGCCGCGCCGCGCCCAAGCCGGGTCAACGAAAAAGGCGCGGATGCGGGCGGCTTCAGTTTGCGGGTCGAGCAGATTGTCCGTGCCTGCTTTCATCTGGTCGCCGCCATACAGGGTGTGGCGTTTGCTCCAGCCACCACACGCAATGATGGCACAGTCCGCGAGTTGGCCGTCCGCTTCGGTGACGAAATAAGTGCCATCGGCGATCAATTGCGAATCCACGCCGAAAACATGCACGAGCGCCAATTCGATCTGGCGCGGCGTGTAATAGCCCGCGCTGAGCGCGCGCACCGAGCGGGCAATCAATTGTTCGAGCGCCGGAATTTCGTCCGCGCGCGCCGGGCGGATGTGTAGTTTCATCGCAAGGGTTCTTTCAGGGTTGATCAAACAACGGGAGGGATCATATACCGGC
>JANOWX010000747.1:0-9330 GCA_031418175.1 Acidobacteriota bacterium
GAAGGGTTTCCTTTCAGCTTCAGTCCGTCTGACGCCACGCCGCAGGCAAGGATGCCTGCGCTCCCAGGGGAGCAAGCCAATGCAACCCAACAACGATCTGCAAAACACCCGCAACACCGCCCGCTTTTTCACCGAGCAACGCCAACTCGCCTGGGTCTTCCTCGTGCTCACGCTGGTCTGGGGTGTCTATAGCTACTGGGCGATGCCCAAGCGCAAAGACCCGGAGTTTCAAGTCAACGTCGCCGTCGCCATCTGCGTCTGGCCGGCGCGGGCGCCGAAAAGATCGAACAGCAGGTCACGCGCAAGCTCGAAGAGAAGCTCGCCCAGAACGCGCGCGTCGAAAAAGTCGAATCCATCTCGCGCAACGGCGTCTCGATTGTTTACGTCACGCTGCTCGAAGGCCTCAAAGACCTCGGCAAGGAATTCGATGATCTCAATCTGAAGCTCAACAGCATCCGCGACCTGCCGCCGGGCGCGGGGCCGATTGAATTCCAAAAGGATTTCGGCGACACCGCCGCGCTGATGCTCACCGTCGCCAGCCCGCGCGCCGACCGCGTGTTGCTGACGCAACGCGCGCAAAGCGTCCGCACGGCCATCGAGCGTTTGCGTTCACAAAGCAAAGACGAAGACCGCGCCTCGCTCATCATCGGCTTGCCCACGAACGTCCCCGCACGGCGCGTGCAAGCTGCGCAGGATGAATTGACACGCTACGTCAAAGCGGTCGGCCTGGCCGAAGACGTGCGCGGTTTCAACGGTACGGGCTTTTTCGGTGCCGACCTCGAAGGCCATCACGACGACGAAACGATTCTGGCCGAGACGCAAAAGTTCCTGCGCGAAAGCCTGCCCATCGCCGGCTTCCAGCCCGAAATGTGGCAACCCGTCATCATCCGCGATTGGCGTGATTTGAAAGACACTGAGGCCAAGCTACAGCAAAGCGCGGCGGACAAATACAGCTACCGCGAACTGGACGATTACACCGACCTGATCGCGCGCACGCTGCAAGCCATCCCGCTGGTTTCCAAGGTGCGCCGCGCGGGCGCGTTGAAAGAGCGCGTCTTTCTCGACTATTCGCAAGACCGGCTGGCTGCTTACGGCATCCAGACCAACGTGCTGCAACAACTGCTGGGCGCGCGCAACATCACCACCTCGGGCGGCGTGCTCGAAATCGGCGACAAAAACCTCGGCATCAAACCGTCGGGCGAATTCAAAAACGAACAGGAAATCGGCAACACCATCATCACCGCCACGGCCGAAGGCGCGCCTGTTTACGCCCGTGACCTGTTCGAGATCACGCGCGGTTATGAAGACCCGCCGCGTTATCTGAACTACTACACAGCGCGCGATGCCAGCGGCCAATGGCAACGCACGCGCGCCATCACGCTGGCCGTCTCAATGCGCAAAGGCGAACAGATTGCCGAATTCGGCAAGGCCGTAGACGAAACGCTGGCCGCGCTGCAACTACGCCTGCCCGGCGATCTGGTGCTGGCGCGCACTTCCGACCAGCCGTTGCAAGTGAAAGAGAACGTCGGCCTGTTCACACGCAGCCTGTGGGAAGCGGTCGTGCTGGTCGTGATGATCTGCCTGATCGGCTTCCGCGAATGGCGTTCGGCGGCATTGGTGGCGGCTTCCATCCCACTTACGCTGGCAATGACGTTTGGGATGATGCGGCTATTGGGCCTGGATATTCATCACGGTCGGTGCAACGGTTTTCGGCTTGTTCCCGCTGGCGTTGAATGGCGGGCCGCTGTGGGAAGGCCTGTGTTACGCGCAAATTGGCGGGCTGATTCTGGCGAATTATGTGACGAAGCTGTTGGTACCGGCGCTGTATGCGATTTTCGTGTTGGATTTGAAGTTGATTCGGTGGGAGGAGCCGGAGGGAAAGCCAGCAACGAAACAGGAAGCAGGCGAGATAGTTGCGGTGTAGCTGCTTGACGCTGTGCGGCGGAAACGGCAAAGTACCCCGCGTTGGGTAAAGCAATGAAAGCAACTTCGACCAAACAGATTCAGCAATTTTGCGAACAGATCGCGCGCGAGTTTCAGCCGGAGCGCATCATTCTGTTCGGTTCGCACGCCTACGGTCGCCCGCATAAGTTCTCCGATGTGGATTTGCTGGTGGTGATGCCGTTCGAGGGTAGCCCGCTGCAACAAGCCGCCCGCATCCTGACCAAACTCGAACCGGCAATGTCGGTGGATTTGCTGGTGCGCACGCCGGAGCAGGTGCGGCAACGGCTGGCAATGCAGGACAACTTTATGCGGGAAATTGTCGAGCGCGGAAAGGTGGCCTATGAAGCCAAGCACGCAGGAATGGATTGAGAAAACCAAAAGCGATTTGGTTGCTGCCGTGACTGAGTCAACGAAAACACAATAACAGAAGTCACAGCATTACTGCTTCATACCATGCGTTGTATAAACATTTTTCAAAGTTGTTTTCAGCGACAGCTTGCTTGATTTGCTGACCAGAAAGAGGAACAACGAGTATCTTTGCGCGACTCCCCCGCAGCGACTCGCGCGTAAAAGTTTCAGCAAAGCCATTCCAAGAAACGAGAAAGCCAAGTGTACTGCGGCCGCTTCTATTTTCGATTTTTTCTTTGAACAGAACAAACTCGTTTTTACCACATTTTCCTGACCCGTTTTTACATTCAATCAAAATCAACGACTCGTCCTTGTCGTATGGGGCTTTCTTAGATTGATTGAGAACCACGATGTCAATCTCCTCAGTTTTGGTTCTCTTCTGCAAGCCGGCGATACTAAACCCTTCAATTTCGGCCAAGAGTTGAGCCAATAGCTGCTCAAGTGAGTTGCCTTTTTCATGCGAAGATTTAGCATTCTCAACCGTATGAATCAGCGATTTTACAGATTGCGTTGCTGAATCGGGAGAGAGGTTGTTCTGCCCTAACAATTCAGTTATTCCTTGCTCACGCGCTTCTAGCGCAAGGCGCAAAGCGCCTACATCGCCATGCACCGCAGTGCTAAACTGCTTGTGACGACGTTTCCCTGATGAATCTACCCAAGTAACAGACCAAACCTCATATTTATACTTACGCCCATTTTGTACCGAAGTTCTATTAACACCAACTACTCCGCTTTTATTTCGGATGCTTCTGAAGCTATGAAAACCATGGTGTCTAATCAAGCCATATTCCTTTTCAATTTGATTTCGGAAATGTCTAGCTGCTTCTAAGGCTTGTTCTTTACTGCCGTAGGCTAGGTCGGTGAAGTATTCGCGAACAATAATTTTCTTATTTCTGGTGACCTGCACTCGCCAATAACGATCACCAAATTTTCTACCCTGTTTCTCTGCCTCAACACGAACGATGTACCTGTCTTGATAAGGTTTCTTTTTATTGTATGCCATAGTTCAATAGTGAGTATAAATAGTTGGCGATAGCGAGCATTTTACATCGCCTCATTCACCGCTTCCGCCGTCGGGAACACCTCGGCTACGTCGGGGGCCAGCCTGACCAGCTTGCCAGCCAACATCCCGCGATACTCACGGCCTTCGGCTTTGGCGCGCCGGTGTAACTCAGCAAAATCATATTCCGGCGCGATGTCGTCAACCGGATAATCTTCATTTTCAATCAAACGGATATTGCGCATATCGAATGCCCCCGTCTATCGGCGCTGCAATGCAGAAACTAACTTTGGGCCGGATTGATCACCTCAAAAGAATCCTTGCCATTGATGCGGTAATGATGAAAGTCGGTATCTATGGTCAGAATGCGCTGAAGTTTGCGTTGTTCAGCCAAAACGACTAACGAGGCATCCGCCAATGACATCGGCGTATCGTGATACTGTGCCATCAATTTTGCGGTTCTCATTAACTCAGGATAGATATGAGAATCCACGATAAGCTGGCCTTGCCGGACGTATTCCCAAAGTACCGCTTGTCCTTTCCAGCCGCACAGACCTCGCAAAAAGTACATCGCCTCCGTCAGGCAAGGCGTGGAGGTAAAAAGGAGGCCCATTTCCTGATTGACGATGGCCGCGCACTTTTCGTGCAGTGCCAGATCTCTTTTGTCAATGAGCGCCACCAGCGGCCCCGTATCAACGATGAGCATCAGAGCTTAAACCCCTGTTTCCCGAGTTCCTCGGCAATCAGATAAAACAACGCATCACGGTGCGGCGGTGAGTCGGGGTCTGCCGGTTGTGAGCTATCAAGCGCCCCTAACAAGCCTCGTTTTTGCAGGCGTTCTCCTATCGTTGTGTTCAGGTCCTCAAGCTGTTGCTCGTGTTTCTCTAGCGGGTGTTGACCAAAATCGGTGTGATGCGGTGGCGAATCGGGGCGCGGCTGCGAACTGTCAATCATCCCAAGCAAGCCTTTTCGCTCAAGGCGTTCTCCGATGGTTTCCTGCTCAGTTTCCGGGCTGGCTAAGACGCCGTTTGCTGGCGCGGGTGTGCCGTCTCCATTCTCGGCAAGCTTGCGCAGCAAGGCAGCTACGGAAAGGCCTTGCGCGTTTGCCTGTGCCTGTAATAGTTGCAATACCGCCTGGTCTATTTCGAGTGTTGTGGTAGTCATAAGCGTTCACCTCTCACGCTCAGTTTAGCTTGCTTCAAAAGCTCCCGGCAACTTCCTGTACGAATGAAAGCGGAGTGGGTGTGTCTATTCCGTGTGCCTTTGCCCAGCCCGCAGCTTGTCAATCGCCGCTTGCACCTCGCGCTGACGTTGGCGTTCGTGGCGGTAATGTTCCAGCCCATGCGCGATCTGTTGCTCTCGCGGTTCGTCGGCGCAGCCGTAAACCAACGAGCCGGCGAAACGAAACAAACCGCCGCGATCAGGATGTTCGCGCAACGCTTTTTGGTAATCAGCAATGCGCTCATCCACATCTGCTTCGACCATTGCCTGCAAATCTTCGTCGCTGTGGTTGACCAGTTCGAAGCGTGCCGCGCCCAGATGACGAATGGTTTCCCAAATGTGAATCGGGATGGGCACCATCACTCGTCCATACCCAGCCTCGAAATTCGTCGTTTCTAGTCGCAGGTAAACGTGATCGTCGTCCAGCACCTCGTGATAAAAATGGAAAGCATCGCCGTGCGCAATCGTCGCTTTAGTTGACATCTTTCTTTCCCCCCTTTCAACAGCAGGTCTTTCTTTGATGGCCGGCCAGGTAACTCAGCCTGCCAGCCCAAGCTTGGGCCGCAACTATAAGCAGGTTCGCAAATCCGGTAAAGCGCAAAGGTCTTCCCAAACGCTAGCCAGGGCCAATAACAAGACCACGGGCTTGACCACTCCCTCATTCACAGCCCATCATCCCGCCATCTTCATCACCAAGGAGCAATCATGAAAACTTCTCCGGTAACGCCCGCCGATTTGCGCGGCGTCTTCCCCGTGCCACCGTTGGCGCGCACCAAAACGGCGGGGCGTGCGCTTGATTTCGCTGAGAATGAAAAGATCGTGCGGCACATTGCGAGTGGCGGCCTGACGCGGTTCTTGTATGGCGGCAACGCCTTCCTCCATCACATCACGCTGGCCGAATACACGCAGTTGCTGGAGTGGCTGGCGAGCTTCAATGAAGAGTGGTGGATGATTCCCAGCCTGGGGCCTTCGTATGGGCGGGCGATGGATCAGGCGGCGCTCTTGCGCAACCATAGTTTCCCTTGCGCGATGATGCTGCCGTGCGCCGATCCGCGCGATGCGGCGGGGCTTGAACGCGGCTTGCGCGAGATTACCGATGCCGCCGGGATGCCGTTGATCTTGTACTTAAAAGAAGAGAACAACTTCGGCGCGGACAAAGAAGCCGGGCTGGATGTCGTCGCCCGGTTGGTGGACGAGGGGCTGTGTTGCTGGATCAAATATGCCGTGGTGCGCAAAGACCCGAAAGAGGATGCGTATCTGGATGCGCTGTTGCGCCGCGTAGAGAGCGCGCGCGTCGTCAGCGGTATCGGCGAACGCCCGGCCATCGTGCATACGCGCGCTTTCGGCTTGCCGGGTTTCACGACCGGTTCGGGCTGTGTCGCGCCGCGTCTCACGCAAAAGTTATTCGAAGCGTGTGCGCGCGCTGATTGGGAGGCGGCAGAAACGCTCCGCGCGCAATTCATCCCGCACGAAGATTTGCGCCATGCCTGGGGGCCGGCGAAGGTGCTGCACAGTTCGTTAGCATTGGCCGGGATTGCGGTGAGCGGGCCGGTGCCGCCATTCATTTCGCCGCTGTCAGCCGCGCAGGATAAAGAGCTGGCGCCATTCGCGCGGGCTTTGTATGCAGCGAATGGTTGAAGCCTTACGGTGCTTCACTCCGGCAATCCCACGCGCCGCAGCATCTCGTGATAACGCGGGTCAGCACGCAACGCCGCGAACGCCGGTTCGATCTTCAGCGAAACCAGATCGGAGTCGCGCCGTTCATACGCGCGTTGCAACCAGGCGAAGGCCTCCTCCTTGTCGCCCAACTTCGCATAGCCCATCGCGATGCCGAAAGGGTGGCGTTCAGCCTGGGGCAAGCGCGCCAAGTCTTCAAACAACCGCGCGGCCTCGGTCTTTTTCCCCAGGGCATTCAAATATGCGACCCGCCCGTAGCCGCCCGTCAAGTCCTGCTCCAGCCAGCGAGCCGCCTCGTCATAGTTGCCTTTGACCAGGTAATACTTGAAGAAAAAGTGATGCGCGTTCTGATTTTGCGCATCGCGCGCCGCCAGCTTTTGCGCCTGTTCCAACATGCGTTCGTATTGCCCCGCGTAGTAATAGGTCTCACCCAAACTATTGATCAGCGAGAGCGAGAGCGGATCGAGTTCAATGGCGCGCCGCAAGACGGTCTCGGCCTCGGCCAGCCGGCCTTGCGCCTGCAAGGTGTTGGCGTACCAGCCGTGCGCGTAGGCATAACCGGGATCAAGTTCCAACGCGCGTTTCAACAGCCGTTCGCTGCCTGTCCAATCCCATTCCACAAAGGCCGCCACCAAGCCCTGAATCGCGTAAGGCCGCGCCAGCGTGGGATCGAGTTCCAGCGCCCGTTGCGCATTGGCTTTGACCAGGGCGACGACCGAGTTGGGTGGGACCTGGCGATTGACCTGCATAACGCCGTGCGTCTCGGCCAGGCCGCAGTAAGCCAGTGCGTATTGCGGGTCGGCTTGGATAGCTTCTTCAAAGGCGGCCAGCGCCTGTTTCATATCTTCGATCGTGCGCCTGTACCAGTGATAGCGGCCCTTCAAATAGGCCTGATAAGCCAGCGGATTGCGCGTGGTGCGGCGCGCGATGGCTTGTTCAGGCTCATTGCAAAGCAGCAGGCGCAGGTTGGTGGCGACGCTACAGGCAATTTCATCTTGTACGGTGAGCAGGTCGCTAGCGCTATGTGGCTTCAATTCGTCGGCCCAAAGCACCTGGCCGTCGGCGGTGTTGACCAGGCGGACTTCGATGCGCAGTTGTTCGGCGCTACGCCGCAGACTGCCTTCGAGCACGGCGGCCACGCCCAGTTGCCGCCCAATCTCGCGCGCATCCACGTCGCGGCCTTTGAAGGCGAAGGACGAAGTGCGCGCGATGACTTTCAACCCCTGGGCGCGCGCCAAGGCACCGATCAGGCTCTCGGCCACGCCGTCGCTCAGGTATTCCTGCGCCGCGTCACCCGACAGATTCTTGAGCGGCAAGACGGCAATCGAATTGAGCGGCGCGGCGCTGGAATTGCCGGCGCGCGAAGAATTGCGATAGAGCAACAGTGCGGCACTGCCCAGCACCACCAGCCCCAGCGCCAACACGGCGGCGCGCGGCCAGGGTTTTCGTGGCGGCGGCGCGGCGAGTGCGACGGGCGTCACAGCAGGCGCCGGATCGGGGACTTCCTCTTCAACCACGATCCGCACGGCGCGCACGCGTTCAGTCACGACGGTCTCAGCTTCCGTTGACGCTTCTTCCGGCTTCAATTCCGCCAAAGGGCCGATGTAACGGTAACCTTCGGCCCAGCGCGTTTCGATAAAGCGGGGCTGGTCGGGCTGATCGCCGAGCGCCTTGCGAATGGTGCCGACGCATTTCGAGAGCGCCACGTCATAAACCGCGCGCCCCTCCCAAAACCTTTCCAACAACTCGGCGCGGCTGACCATGCGCTCGCGGTTTTCGATCAGGTAAAGCAGCACTTCAAAGGGCCGGTGCGCCAGATGCACGGGCGCGCCCGCCCGGCACAACTGGCGCGCCTGCATTTCGAGCGTGCAATCCGCCAGCACGTATTTTTTGTAAAGCTCCGCTGCCATAAGGATTTACCTCGCGGGAATCTTTTGTTCAGGAATTCTTCGCATTTATTGCAGGACTGGCCGTCCGGCCAGCCGCTAAGTTAGGCGCGCCCAGGAATAAAGCATACGGCGCGCGCTGCTCTCAATACGGTAGGCAAATTCTGCGCGCAAGTGGCTCAGGTTTGCCAGAGAAATTTTCATGAAACGACGACTCGAGATTATCGCGGTCGAATACGAACGGACGGTGCAACGCGTTCAACCGGTCAAGCCCACAGTCTGGCCGGTCACGCCCACAGTCTGGGGAAGCTGTCCCGTTTGTCAACGCGCGACGCAATGGCTGACCCCGGCGCAAGTGGCGCTGACCTTACAAGTCAAAGCCGCCACCGTTTACCGCTGGCTGGCGGCAGGCAAAGTGCACGGTCTGCGCACGCCGGGCGGCCGGCGGCGCATTTGCGGGCAAGCGCTCATTACTCAAGCCTCCCCCAACGACAACCACAACGGCAACCACAACGGCAACCACAATGGTAGGACGGACTTTAGTCTGTCCGGCACCAGGACAGACTAAAGTCCGTCCTACCATCCCCAAGGAGAACCCATGCAACGCAATCACGCTCGTCCCTTCATCATTGCCACAGTCTGCACGCTCAGCCTGGGGCTACTCTTCGCGGTTTGGCAATTCAGACAGCCGCACGGTATGCCACCTGCCAGCAGCCCGACTTCCACGGCCCGCGCGCTGGCAGCCTTTGGCAAACTGCCGCTGAGTTTTGAAGCCAACCAAGGGCAGACCGACAGCCAGGTCAAATTCTTCGCGCGCGGCAGCGGCTACGCGCTATTTCTGACGGCGGACGAATTGGTGTTGCAAACGAGCACCGCCACCGCAAGCGCGCAACAAGCCCAAGCTATTTCAGCCAACACGCCAACTCCGCCATCCGCATCCAGCCCGTCTGGCCGCAATCCGCAATCCACCGTGCGGTTGCGGCTGCTGGGCGCGCAGGCCACGCCGCAGATTGAGGGCCTGGACGAATTGCCGGGCAAGAACAATCACTTCCGCGGCAATGACCCAGGCCAGTGGCGGACGGACGTGCCGACCTTTGCCAAGGTGCGTTACCGCGAAATTTACCCCGGCATTGATCTGGTCTTTTACGGCAACGGGCGGCAGGTCGAGTACGACCTGATTGTCGCGCCCGGCGC
>JANOWX010000748.1:0-3225 GCA_031418175.1 Acidobacteriota bacterium
CCCGGCACGCGCCTGATCGGATCGGTCGCTTACTTCCCCGAACGCTATGGCGCGCAACTGATTCAGCTTGCCCTCAACATCCTCCAGCAGCGACATACGCCGCCCGCCGTTTTCGTCAACCATCAACTCGTCACGCCGCAAAACGTGAACAGCATCTATCCGAATGACCCGCTGCTGACGGCGACCAGCCTCGACTCGCTCATGCTTCAAGTCGGCGTTTCATCTCGTTAATCGCCGCCGAGACGATCGGTAAATCGGTAAAACAACAAAGCCGAAAGCCGCGCTTCGCCGGGGCGTGCGCAAACAAGTGGCGTCGTTTCAACAGAGCCGTACCTTTTTCTTTTTCAGTGCAAGTATCCGGTCACCATCCGGCCACCATCCGGCGCTTTACACCCTGCCCGTAGTCTTCACCGCCTCGTGCGCGTTCCTGCTGCCGATTGACGCCATTTCGCTGATCACATACAGCAAAGGCTATTACCGCATGTTCGATATGCTGCTGCCGGATTTGAGATTGAGCTTGACCGTATTCGCAGCGTTGCCGTCTACGTTGATGACGATATTTACGTCGCCACTGAACGTGCTGAGCGAACGCGGTATACGCAAGTTGAGTTGATCAACGCCGACTAACTCGCCTTGCGCGCCCGCGAAAGTCACTTGCGCATCTGCGCCGCCTATCGTCGCAGTCAAACCTGAAAGGTCGCTGCGATTGCGAATGCCCGTACCGAACAACGCCAGAAACAGCGTGTCGGTGTCTGCGCCCAAATCAACGGGTGCGGCAACGATCTTGTTTTGCGCCGTGTCGAAGCGCGCGACCGATTCGACGCCGACCAGCGCGTTGTTGCGATAGCGATAGATGAGCGCTGCCGGATAGCCCTGGCCGCTAGCGTCCGCTGTGAACAAACCCGGTGCGGTGTTGGCGATGGAAAGTTCGCCGAACGCGGTGAACGCGCCGGTGAGACTCAGCGTAACGGCGGCTGTGCCATTGCCCGTGCCCGCTGGCACCTGGAAATTCACTTGCCCCGGCGAAACATAAAACAGTGGCGCGAGACGGGCGCTGCCCAAGCTGTCTACGACGCGCACCGCGGTGCCATTGAGCACAGTCGGCAGCGGCACTGTTGTGGCTGGACGGCCGCGCTCGCCAAGCCCGTGCCGAACATCGCCGCAATACTTTCGGCAGCCACAGTTGCGCCGTAACTCGCGGCGGAGACGCTGCTGCTCACACCGCGCCGCGTGTAATTTTCGGTGCGTTTCGCGCCCGCCGGGTCAACGAATTCGAAAGTGAAACGGCCTGCGCTATCGGTGCCGTAATTGATTTTGTAAGTCTGTCCGTTGAGTTGATATTCGAGCGTCCATGAATTCGCCCCCGTCGCGCGCCACGCCGTGATCGAAGCGCCATTGCGCGGTTGGTCGCAGGGCGCACTGAAAAGGCGCGCGATTGCGGTACGATCTGATCGTTGCTGACGGTGACTACGCCACGCATGCCGCCGTTGATCTAAGGATAGGTCAGCGTGCTGTGATAGTGATATTTGCCCGCACTGTCGCTGTGGCCGTTGAGTTCGTCGAGGCCGGTGACGGTGTCGCCATTCGGTTCTTTCAAGCCATACAGCGGATAACCATCAAGCGCGTAACCAAGCGGCAAGCTCGGGCCGAGTTTGGTTTGCAGGTGCAGCGGCGCGGCGTGGTAATGGTAATCGTCGGCGCGTCCGCAATGGCCGCCGTAATCATCCAGTTCGCCGATGGAAAATGAATCAACGCCGCGATTATTCAGCGCGTTAAAAATCGGCACGCCATTCGCCGCCAGCGCAATCGCGCCCGTGAACAAAGCGGTTTTCGCTGAAATCGGTTGCGCCGCCAGCGCTGGATTGAGCGGAATGCTCAATGCATTTTCGCTGTAGTAAGGCTGCGGGATCGGCGCTTGCGCGTGCTGGCGTGTGGCGCGTGTCGGGATAAAGCGTGTAAGCGACGCCGGCCACCGGAGCGCTGATGAAAATCACGCGCGGCGCGGCGCCTGATGTGGCGAACGGGCCGACCGGCGCAGCGGATTGTTCGCGGCGCTTGCGGCCTTCGCCATCGCGGAAAATCAGCGCGGTTGTCTTCTGCGCCAGCTTGGTGCCATTGGCTAAAACCTGCGTGCTTTCGGTGACGGCCTCGGCTGCATACGGCGCATTCCTGACGACCTTGCCGCCGAAGCGAAATTCGGAGGAAACCAAACCGATGCCAGTCCCCGGGACATCAGACGGTTCTGGACCTCGCCTGCCGGGCGGCGCTTCATTACGTGCTGGCCGAGCTTGTTTGCCGGGAGATTGCTGGCTTTGCGCTTCCTGCGCATACGGCAGCAAGGGCATCACGCAACAACAGATCACGGCCACCAGGATTTTCTTTCGCATAGTTTTTTCCATAAAAACCGTTATCCGTTAGTTGTGCAGCCGCAGCGTCGAGCGGGGAATTTGCATGCGTACGACCTGCTGAAACTCGTCCGGTTCAGTTTGTGCAATCGGCAGAAGCTGTCCTTGGCTTTTCAAACGCTGCTTGTAAAACCAGACCAATGTATGCGGGCGCTTTGATCGTCTGTTCTTGCTCAGCCAGAGCTTGCAATCCAGTGACAATGTTTTGTTGACGAGCCAAGCGTGCGCTGCATTGCCCACAGGTTTCGGCGTGCACCAGGGCGCAGGTATGTTCGGCGTCATCCGCCATCACCTGGCACGCCAGCTTCACGATGATCTGGTTGAACTGCTGACAATTCACGCTAAACACCTCGCTAAGGTCGGATTCCCCTGCGGAGCTTGACTGGTCTTCAACGCATCCAGGCGCTTTGCCAGCAAAGCCCGCGCGCGCTAGAGCCGCGAACAAACCGTACCGATTTCACAGCCGATCACCTTCGCCGCTTCGGCATAACTCAGTTCGTGCATGTGGCAGAGCAAGACCACTTCACGATAATGCAGCGGCAAGCCCGACACCGCTTGCGCGCGGCTGCCGTCGCCGTTTGTGAAGCTCGGGGTTGACGGCTTGAATATTAACCAATGCTGCTCATTTGGGTAGGGACATCGAATCGCTGAGTTATTCCCAGAAATTTCTCGACCCGTGCGAACGGGAACCAAATTACGGCTAACAGCCCAGTGGAAGGCTGTTTTCGTCAATGGCAAACAGGCGCTGAAAGACGGCGAGCATACCGGCGCGAAAGCGGGGCGCGCGGTGTATGGGCCGGGCAAGGTGAAGTGAAGGTTG
>JANOWX010000749.1:0-13689 GCA_031418175.1 Acidobacteriota bacterium
TCGTTACTACGTGTTGCCGTCCGCTTTCTCTCAAAGAACTTAGTTGTCAGTGTATTTAGCCGCAGATAAACGCAGAGAGACGCGGATCAACCTTTGGCCTGATCCGCGTCTCTCTCGTTTATCTGCGGCTTTTCCTTTTCAAATTCTCGACATACTCAACCACCTTTTGCTGGTGCTCTGCGGCCCGCAGGCGTTCGCTGATCGAATCGAACATCTGGCGGAAAGCCGTCGGCGTATCGGTGTCGAGCAATGCGCGGCTCAATCGTTTCGTCGCAAACAGCGTCTGACGCGGGCGCGCGGCCAGCTTCCTGGCCAACTGCAATGCTTCGTCCAGCAAGCTCTCCGCCGGGTAGATGTGATTGATGAAGCCGATGCGATAGGCCTCTTCGGCGGCGATGGCTTCGCCGGTCAGCGCCAGTTCTTTCGCGCGCGTCAGGCCGATGCTGTGATAGAGCGGGAACATGATCTGCGTCAGGCCGAGCAGGATTTCAGTTTGCGCGAAACGGGCCGACGGGACGCACAGCCGCAAATCGCAAAAGGCCGCCAAATCAAAGCCGCCCGCCAGTGCCGGGCCGTTGATCGCCGCGATGACCGGTTGCGGCAACGTGTAAAGCGCTTCAAACAGATCGAAGACCTGGCGCAGATAGGCGAGCTTGCCGTCCGTGTCGAGGTTGAGCAGGTGCGGCAAATCCAGCCCGGCGCAAAAGCTGGAACCCGCGCCGGTGATGACCAGCGCGGCCAGCGCATCGTCCAGCGCCGCCTGTGCGACTTCCGTGGCCAGTACGTTTAGCAAGGCGGGATGCAGCGCATTGCGTTTGTCCGGCCGGTTGAGCGTCAGTAGCAATACGTCAGCGTTGCGTTCGATCAGTAACATCAGTTCCTCCGAATAAGGGCCAAGAGGCCAAGAGTGCGTTGATTGGGCCGTCCCAAGCCGCATGCTACAATCCGCGCCTTATTCTGACTACTGACTGCTGACTACCAACCACTATGATTCAAACTGTTCGAGGCACACGAGACCTGTTACCCCAAGACATGCCGCTCTGGCAACGCGTCGAAAGCGTCGCGCGCGAAGCGTTCCGCCGCTACGGCTTCAAAGAGATTCGCACGCCGATTTTTGAGAAGACCGAACTCTTTGCGCGCGGCGTGGGCGAAGCGACCGACATCGTGCACAAAGAGATGTACACCTTTGTTGATCGCGCGCGCGAAGGCAGTCAGGGCGAATCGCTGACGCTGCGGCCTGAAAATACGGCCCCGGTCGTGCGCGCGTATATCGAGCACGCGATGTTCGCCAACAAAGCGGCGGGCGAATTGACGAAGCTCTATTACAGCGGCCCGATGTTCCGCCGCGAACGCCCGCAGGCCGGGCGCTACCGCCAGTTTTATCAAATCGGCGTCGAAGTGCTGGGCACGACCGACGACCCGGCCATCGAGGCCGAAGTCCTCGAGATGCTCGACTGGTTGCTGAAAGAGTTGGGCATAACGAACACGACGCTGCTGATCAATTCGGTCGGCGATGCCGTGATGCGCGAGGCCTATCTGGAAACGCTGCGTGCGGCGCTCGCCCCGCAACTCGACAAACTGTGCGGCGATTGCCAGCATCGCTACGAGACGAATGCCCTGCGCGCGTTCGATTGCAAGAACGCCAGTTGCCAGACGGTGATTGCGACGTTGCCGGTGATTACTGAAGCGCTGGACGAGGCGTCGCGCGCGCACTTCGATCAATTCAAAGCGCACCTGGACGCGCGCGGGATCGCGTACACCGTGAACCCACGGATGGTGCGCGGCTTGGATTACTACACGCGCACGGCGTTTGAGATCGTCGGGCACGATGGTTTGGGCGCGCAGAATACGCTGGTGGGCGGCGGGCGTTACGACGGTTTGTCAGAGACGCTGGGCGGGCCGCCGACCAAGGGCTTCGGCTTTGCCTTCGGGCTGGATCGGATGGTGATGTCGCTGCCAGATGCCGAAGCCGCACGGTTGCGCGCAGCCGATGCGCCGGATGTTTTCATCGTGTCTCTGGGTGAGGTCGCGCGGCAGCATGCGTTTCAGGTGGCGAGCGTGTTGCGGCGCGCGGGCTTGTCAGTGCTGCTCGAATTCGATGACCGCAAGATGAAGAAGGCACTGGCGCAGGCGAACAAGACGGGCGCGCGCTATGCGCTGATCCTCGGCGAGGATGAAGTGGCGCAAGGCGTGTATGGATTGAAGAATTTGGCGACGGGCGAGCAAGCGGCGCTGACAATCGCTGAGATCGAAGCTAAGCTACGGCAATCGTAAACGAACCAAGTGGAGGAAGCGTCGTGATCGAAAGCATCCAAATCAAAAATTTTCGCGGGATTCGGGAAGGGCAGATTGAAGGGTTTCGGAAGTTCAATCTGTTGGTGGGGCCGAATAATTCGGGGAAGTCGGCGGTGCTGGAAATGCTGTACCTGGCAAATACGACGGATCGTATGGCGCAAATCTCCGATAAAGTAACGAGTAGCAGCCACGGTGTTAATACATCAGATAGCGACCTCTTAGGCCATCAGCCAATCTTACGCACGTTAGAGCGGCACAGCCAAGATATTGCAGCCGTGCGCGCCACAGACTTCAAGGGAGCGAAGGTGCAGGTCGTTGAGGCTGCTGCAGCGCTTCCCAATTTTAATATCTCATTTTTGCCAGTATCTAAACGGCATTTGCCAAATCAGGAGGATGTAATCGCGCTCTTTGGGCTAGAGACCAGCCAAAATGTCTCAACGCAAAATGACGACAGTATTTTAGTGTTCCAGCTAGCAAAAGGGCTTGGGTTAGCTGGGGGCGCAAGGCTATATTATTGCTGGCTTCCAAGTTTGGTTCGCTACGGTGGGAGTCACTCGACCTGGAGCGTGAGTGGTGGGATACCGCAATCAGAACACACTCTTCTTTGCGATGTTCAGACGATGCTAGAACATCTGCCGATGGACTTTTTCCGCCGCACGATTCAAACCGTGCCTGGCTGGACCCAAAAAATCGCCAAACATTTCAGCACGATTTTTGGTATCGAAAAGCCCTTCAATGTTCAGTTTTTTCCTGTCGATCAGGACCAGCAATTTGTACAGGGGTGGATTGCTCCTTCGGATCAAGTTGCGCTTACGATAGACAACTACGGTGATGGTGCGCGCCATGCCTTTAAGGTGCTTACGCCGCTGTTAGCTTTGCGCGAGTTGGTGCGTGAAGACGCGCCTGGTTTGTTCTTGTGGGAAGAGCCTGAGCTTTTCCAAAATCCGCAAACGCTTGCACGGCTGCTGACCGAAGTGGCGGTGTTATTGAAGGACAAGCCGATTCAAGTCTTCATTGCCACGCACAGTCTGGAGGCTGTTGCCAACTTCGTCGAGTTGGTACGTGAAGGCCAACTCGCCGAAGCGGAACTGGCAACGATTTGCCTGAACCTGCAGGAAGGCAGTCTGCGTTCTTTTGCCTTTGACGCCACGGAAGTACAGCAATGGACCGAGATGGGCCTGGATCCGCGCGTACCGAATGGGAAGGTGGACAGTCCCTTGCTTTATCAATTTCGGGAGACCGCCAATGCCGCCGAGCATACCGATAGCCATTGAAGTCTTTTCAGAAGGCGCAACCGAGAAGGTTGTGATTGAGAAATTGCGCAGCCGTGGCCTTTGCTCTCACGTAATGGAAGAGCGCGGTGGCGGCGGCGATCCGGCCTTTCTGGACAAGCTGCGGGTGCAATTGGCCCGTTGGGTGGCGTTATTGAAGGAGTCGCCGGAACCCCTGCGCGTGCTGGTACTGCGTGATTTGGATAAGCACACCGGCAAAACGGTTGAACGCCTTTGCCAAAGCGTACTGAGCATCGTGCAGCGCCAGCAGCCGGACGCAGAGTTGATTAAGCACGGGCAACACGACAACGTGTTCACCTTGCGCACTGGCCTGAATGGATTGTCGCTCACGCTGCATCTCGCCAATCGGTTTTACGATCCCAGCTTCGTCAAAGCGACGATTGACGATTACGTTTTGGAATTGGCTTTGCACCCGGCGACGGCGGCGCGTTTGTTGGAAAGCCAGCGCGCCGCCGGGCAAAGGCAACAGCCGCCACGCGATTGGCCCATCACCCCGTCCGCCTTGATCGAAAAAGTCACACGGGAAATTCCCGCCCTGCTGCAAAAGAACCAAATCCCGCCGCTGTTAGAAGCCAAAGAGTATTTGCGTTTTTACGCGACATTGTTGCAATTGCATTCGTCCCCCCAGACCTTTGCGGGAAAAGTTTTAGAACACGCGCAGGAACCGGAAATCCGGACGGTCTTCGCTCCACTACTGGCCGCCATTCAATCACTCAGCGAGGAACCGGAGGTAGCGTGATGCTGATCGTCAATCGTGAAACTGCCAAAATCCTGCACACCCCGCACGGCTCGCAAATCCGCCCGCTGATTGACCGCACCACCGCGCCGATCACGCAATGCAGTCTGGCCGAAGAGACTTTGCCGCCCGGCCACAGCGTCACGCCGCATCATCACGAAGTGCTGGAAGAGATTTACTACCTCCTGACGGGCACGGGCGCGATGACCGTGGGCGACGAGACGCGTGCGGTTGGCGCGGGTGACGCGATTTACATTCCAGCGGGGCAGCGGCATACGTTGGCCAACACAGGTACCGAGCCGATGCGGATTGTGTTGGTGTGCGGCCCGGCGTTTTATTTTGCGGATCATCACGGAGAGGAGGCTGTGTGAAAAGGCTGTTTGGGTTCGTCATCGTTTGGTTCTTGTTGGCGTTGGGCGTGCGCGCGCAGACGACTCTGCCCGAAGCTGTCAACGTTGCCGAGCTAATCAAAGATACGCTGGCACATGGCAAAGGCGACAAGCTGCTTTCCGAATACACCTACACACTGCGCTGGCGTGAGCGCCGGACGGATAAGAAGGGACAGGTAAAGGAGACGATGGAGCTTTATGAATCGTATATTCCGACGCTCCGGCGGCAGGGCGATACCAGCGCCGTGCTGCTCAAACTGACTGAAGCTGGCGTGCCGCTGCCGCCTGAGAAAATCGAAAAGGAGCGGCAGAAGGCGGCGGAACGATTGTTGAAAGCCGAAGCCGAGTCGCAAAAGCAAAATAGCCGCACGCCGCCCATATTTGGTGAACCGCCCAGCAAAGGCGCCTACTTCATGATCCGCGTGGGCCGCACTTTTGGCAGCGACGTGCAACTCAGTGTGCGGGCGTTGTTGGAAGGTTGCGAATTCGGGAATGTGCGGCGCGCCGCGTTGGATGGGCGCGCAGCCATTGCGCTCGATTTTCGCCCGTTGCCCGACGCGCGCTTCCCTGGGGAGTTGCGCTATGTGGCGCAATTAGCGGGCACGCTTTGGATTGATGCGGCAGAGCGCGTGTTGCTGCGCGCCGAAGGCTGGCCGCATGAAGCGGCGGCGCGCGCGGGCAAACCGGCGTTGCTGTATGAACAGATGCGCTTGCCGGACGGCTATTGGTTGCCGCGCGTGGCGCAACTCAACGGCGACACGCACCGCGAGTTATTTGAGCAGGCTGGGAACAAGCTGGGCGTGGATTACAGCTTCGAGTTTGCCGATTTCAAACGCTTTGGGGCCGAGACGCAGGACGTGAAACTGAAAGCGCCGGAGCGCAAACCCTGATGGCCAACCCGCTAGAAAGTTTCGATGTCATCATCATCGGCGGCGGGCCGACCGGGCTGGCCTGTGCGATCGAAGCGCAGCGCGCCGGCCTGCGTTATCTGGTGCTTGAGAAAGGCTGCGTCGTCAATTCGCTCTATCACTATCCGGCGCAGATGGTCTTTTTCACGACGCCGGAGTTGCTGGAAATCGGCGATCTGCCCTTCGTTTGCGAACGCGAAAAACCCAACCGCATCGAGGCGCTGAAGTATTACCGGCGCGTGGCCGACACTTATCACTTGCGCGTCCACCAATACGAAAAGGTGATTGGCGTGACGGGCGGCGACGGCGACTTCAGCGTGCAAACCGAATTGGCGGCGACGGGCGAGCCGCGCCAGTATCAGGCGCGCAAATTGATTGTGGCGATCGGCTATTACGACCAGCCCAACCGCCTGGGCATTCCCGGCGAGGACTTGCCGAAGGTTTCGCATTACTACAAAGACGCGCATCCCTACTACGCGCGCGAAGTCGCCGTGATCGGCGCGGGTAATTCGGCGGCCTTGGCGGCGCTCGATCTGGTGCGGCACGGCGCGCGTGTGACGCTCATCCATCGCGGCGCGCAGGTCAAACGCACGATCAAATACTGGATTCTGCCCGACATCGAAAACCGCCTCGCCAGCGGCGAAGTGACCGCCTATTTTGAACACGTCGTGACCGCGATCACGCCCACGTCCATACAGATTCGCAACCTGGTGACGGGCGCAGAGCGCGCGTTGCCGAACGAGTTTGTCTTTGCGTTGACGGGCTATCACACCGACAACGCATTCCTGCGCAGCCTGGGCATTGCGATTGATCCTGAGACGCTGAAGCCCGCGTTTGATCCTGACACGCTGGAATCGAATGCGCGCGGCGTTTACCTGGCGGGCGTCGTGATCGCGGGCAAAGAGACGGGCAAGATTTTTATCGAGAACGGGCGCTTTCATGGCGGGCAGGCGGTGCGGGCGATCAGTGCGGTATTGGCGGCGGGGCGGTGAGTGTCACTTCGTCCAGTCTTCAAACAGCAAGCCGGGAATTTGACTGAAGTCAGCGGTATTGCGAGTCACGAGTATTCCATTAACGGAAAGTGCGATGGCGGCAATGCGTAAATCCTGGGCGCCAACGCGAATTTTCTGCTTGCCCAAATGTTGGTAGATGCTATGTGCGCGTGTGTCGAAGTCAAGGATCGAAAAGTCGCGTGTTGCTTCGATGGTCTCGCGTAACCAGCGATAGGCTTGTAGTTGCTCTTCGAGAGGTTTGTGTTTGGAATGTACGAAGCGCAGATAAGCGAGCCGTCCACGCAGGCGCTCCTCGGCGGTAATCACGGTGATCCCGATTTCGTGTGCGGGAATCCGGGCGAAGCGGCTCACTACCGGTTCAATGCCGCGCTCAATCAGGCTGAAATGGTCTGTGTCGAGGAGGTACAGCCTCATTGAGACACCGCTTCGGCATCCAATTCGCGCCGGTAATTTTCGATCTCTACCAGCACCGCATCATAGGTTGGGTCGTCCTTAAAGCGCCCCGCGTGTTTGAGCAAAGGGTTGAGCGAAAACGCTGGGGAATCGAGTTCAATGCTCACCACTTCACCCTGGCTTAAAAGCTCAAGCAAGGCTACCTTCGCTTTTTCTACGGCTTGCGCTTTGGTTGGCCCTTCGGCCACACAATTCGGCATGCCCAGAACGGTCGCAACGTAATGGTTGCCAGCGCGATTTTGCACAAAGATTTGGTATTGCATAGTGCGCGCAGTATAGGCCGCTTCTCAATCCCCGGCAATCAACAGCGCGGCTTGATGACCGGCATCACGAAATACGCCGCATCCGTGAAACTCAGTTTGTGCAGGTTCTGTCCGCCCATGACCGGGCGCGGCAGGGATCTGGCATTGGCGTTGAAATTGATGGCCGCGCCCAGCACGCCGTAATCTTCGCCCGCCCAGATTTTCAACCAGCCCGTCAGCCCGCTGGGAATGATTTGCCCATAGCGCGGCGTCGTGCGCGGGAAATTATTCGACAACACTTGCCGCAATTGGCAGCCGCCTTGCGCCGTGAAGCTGAAACGCTTTTCGGCATCGTCTAACACCCAGCCCGCCAGCTTCCCCAACGGTTCGACCGTGCTTGCCAAATCGCCGCCCAGCCGGTTCAACACCAGCAGCGTGGAATTCCCGTCTTCGGCGCTGACCAGATTGCTGAGGGCCAGCGTGCGCGGGGCGCGGTTGTAATGCACGCCGTCAAAGGCCAATTTGGCTTGCAGCACGAATTGGTCGCAGGGAAAGGGCGTCTCGGCCAGGGCCGCAAAACTTTCCGCGCCCAATGAAGCCTGATGTCCTGACGCCAGCTTCACATCGGCAGCACCGATCAAGTAATTGAAATTGATCGGGCAGCCAAATTGTTCGTTGACCGCGACGGCGACGAGGTAGCCCGTCACGCCCGGGTCAATATCCGAGGCCAAAAAGCTGGTCGTCTGGTTGGGCGTCAGGCAGGTGTATACGTCGCTGACCGCGCAGGTGTCGCTGTTGACGAAAAAGAGGTGCACATAGGCGAGCGCCGTGTCGTTGGTGTTGGTCAAACTCAGGCGCGTGTTCTGGCGCGCCGGGTCAGCGGCGTTCGAGGTGTAAAGGTTGAAGATCAGCACCGAGCCGGTCTTTTGCGCGCTTTGCTCGGTTGTGGGCGGCAAAGGCGGCCCCAAACTCCGGTCGGAACTGCACGCGTATTCGCCGCACTGCGTGACGCTGATAGTCGCGTCGTTGCTGCCATCGTTGTCGCTGTCGAATTTGACGTTGCCTGTCAGGCAAAAAGTGATGTGCGGCGGTTGGCCGGCGGTGAGCACTTGCACACTGAGCGTGATGGTCACTGTTTCGTTGACGTTGATTGAACCGTCCCAACGCGCCGCTTGCCCGCCGCTGTTGGCGCGGCATTGTCCTTTGGTGGCGAAACAGGAACTGACGGTCAGGCCCGGCGGCAGCAGCGCGCTGAATTCGGAATCGGGGTTGTCGCGTTGCGCCGTAAAGCCGCGATTGGTCAGCCGCACTTCCGCGCTAAAAAAAGACGAGCAAGGTTGCGGGCCGAAAAATTCCAACGCTACGTCTTGGGCCGAAAAGCGCGCGCCCGCCAGCACTTCGACCTGGGTGTTGCGGCGGTTATTCGTTGGGTCAGGGTCATAGGTATCGCTGGTGCAGCGGGCCAGATTGTTGACGAGGGCTGCGCGGTCAGGGGCTCTGGCCGTGACGGTGAAACTGGCGCTAGCGCCGCGTGGTAGCGCCGGAATTACGGGCCAGGTAACGGTCGAACCGGTGATGAGCGCGCCGTTGCTGGCTTGAATGTCAATGAATCCGGCGGGCACTGTGTCTGTCACCGTCACGTTTGCGGCAGTGGCCGCGCCGTTGTTGCGCACCGTGACGATAAAGCTCAGCAGGCCGCGCGCCGGTACGCTGGCGGGCGTGGTTTGCGTTTGGGTGAAGCTGGTAGCACGGGAAAGCAGTTTGGCAAAGCGCGCCAATGCCGCGCCGCTGGTTTGGGTCGCGCCGCTGGTGATCGTGTTGATGACCAAATCGGCTTGTGGATTGGTGACACCGTTGCACGGATTGAAGGGCGTCACCGTGTTGCGCGGCAACGGCGCGCCCACCGTGAAATCCGCGCCATTCTGATCGCTGTCATTGCACCCCGCGTTGCGCCGCAAAACGGCGCTTGTCGCGCTCGGCGCCGGGGCGGCCGCGCCCTCCGCACAAACCACACTGCCGTAGCCGATAAAATCCACGATCTTGCCGTTGGCTTCCGGGTCGGTCGGACAAACCACTAGGCCCGACAGCGGCGCAGTGTCGCGCACCACAGCCACGCGGCCCGCCGTGGCGTTCACCGGCACCGTCCCGCCAGCATCTGCTTCGGGCAATTCCTGTCCGGCCGTGCCCGCTGTCGCCAGCCTTATCAGGTAGTACTGGCCCGGCGCCAGCGTGCCAGTCAATTCGGTCGCTTGCCAGTCGATGCTGCGCGCGGCGGCGTATTGCACCGACCAGCCGGCCAGATTGACCGTCGTCACGCCGCGATTAAACAGTTCGATGAAATCGTTTTTGAAAGGCGCGTTGCGTTCGCCGCCGCCGCCGAAAACCTGGCTGATGACGACATCGGGTGAAGTGTAAACACGATTGCCAACCAGATGCGGCAGCGCAATTTCAGCCGCTGCTGAGGCCGTTGCTGAAGTTTGCCCGCGCCAGGCGAGCCAGCCGCACACTGCCAACAACACACACGCCACAAAGAGCCATTCCGCCGTTTGAGAGCGGCAGGCAGAGGTATAGAGACGGGTTGGCGTGTGTGATTGTGTCATTCGGTTTACGTGCTGCTGCCTGCTACGCCCGTACAAAGAACGCCGGATCATTCTCGTTGGGCAGCACCGTTGTTTTGTTGGGTTGCGTGGTCTGTCTGTTGGACGCGCGTGATTATAGGGCGTAAGCGCGCGCCTGCAAAACACGTCCCGTATGTTAAGATGCGGCTTTGCTTGTCGAACTGGGATTGCCGAACTGGCCTGCTTGCGCATTCAAACGAAACTATGACAAACGCCTTCACCAAAATCACCGCACTTGATGGCATCACCGAATACCGGCTCGACGCCAATGGCCTCAAAGTCTTGCTGCTGCCGCAAACGGCCGCGCCCGTCGTGGCCTTTATGGTTGTGTACCGCGTCGGTTCGCGCAACGAAGCCGTCGGCCACACCGGCGCGACGCACTTGCTCGAACATATGCTGTTTAAGGGCACACCCAGTTACAACAAACAGAACGGCACCCAGATCGCCGCCGTTTTGCAAAAGCAGGGCGCGGTGTTCAACGCCGACACCTGGTACGACCGTACGCGCTATTACGAGATGCTGCCGAGCGATCAACTCGAATTGGCTATCCATTTGGAAGCCGACCGCATGCGCAACTCGTTCATCGCCGACGAAGACCGCCAATCCGAAATGACCGTCGTGCGCAACGAATTGGAACGCGGCGAAAACGAGCCGGGCCGCGTGCTCGATCAACGCCTCTGGGCCATCGCCTTCCGCGAACATCCCTATCATCACCCGACCATCGGCTGGCGTTCGGATGTCGAAGGCATTCCGACCGAACGCTTGAAAGAGTTCTATGACATCTATTACCACCCGAACAATGCCGCCGCGATTCTGGTGGGCGATTTCGACGAGGCGCACGCGCTGCATCTGATCGCCAAACACTTCGGGCCGATTCCGGCGTCGCCGCACCCTATTCCGCCGATGTATACGGTCGAACCGCCGCAGGAAGGCGAACAGCGCTTGGTGCTGCGCCGCCCCGGCCAACTGGGCATCGTCGAGGTCGCCTGGCGCATTCCCGCAGCCAAACATCCCGACGCCGTCGTGCTCGCCGTGCTCGATCACATTTTGTCAGCGGGCGTGACCGCGCGGCTCTATCAAGCCCTGGTCGAAACGCAACTGGCGCTGGATGAGAGCGCGCATTCGACGCACTTCATTGATCCCGGTCTGTTCACCATCGAAGCCACGCTCAACCCCGGCATCGCACACGCCGAAGTCGAGCGCGTCATTTATGAAGAAGTCGAAAAGCTCAAGACTGCCGCGGTCAGCGACGCCGAGTTAAGCAAGGCCAAAAACATCATCAACACGCAAATGGTCTATCAACGCGACAGCGCCATGAGCATCGTGCGCGGCCTGAGCGAAGCCGAAGTCGTGACCGGCTGGCAGGATTACGTCGAGTTCCCCAAACAGGTCGAAGCCGTCACCGCCGCCGACATTCAGCGCGTGGTGAACGAGTATTTCACCGAAGACAATCGCACGGTCGGCTGGTTTATTCCGAAGCTGGAGGAAGAGGAGTTGGTTGAAATGCCAGTGGCGGATGAGGCTGAGTTTGAGGCGGAGGAAGAAGAGGAAGAATTGCTGGCGGCCGCTGCCTAAGCGCATTCGGCAAAGATAAAGATGAAACAGACGATTGCCCACATTGCGCTGGTTGTCCGCGATTACGATGAAGCCATTGCGTTTTACACCCAAAAACTTCACTTCGTGCTCGTCGAAGACACTTATCAACCCGCCCAAGACAAACGCTGGGTCGTGGTGGCCCCGCCGGGATCAAGCGGAACGACCTTGCTGCTGGCGCGCGCGTCATCGCTTGAACAAGCAGCCTTCATCGGCAATCAGGCAGGTGGGCGCGTCTTTTTGTTTTTGCAGACCGATGATTTTTGGCGCGATTATCACGAGATGCTCGCCGCCGGAATCAAGTTCATCCGGCCACCCAAAGAAGAGCCGTATGGCGTCGTGGCGGTGTTTGAAGACTTGTATGGCAATCTTTGGGATTTGGTCGAGCGCCGTATTGTCGGCAGCAGTTGAGGCCTATGGATGTAGAACTTCCCTCCAAAGTTGAAGAGGTGCTTGGAAGCTTACCTTCGAGCTTGGCAATCGAAGGTTTCTCGCCCATCGCTTTGGACTATACGCCAATGGCTTTTGGAAACTTTATGGTCACACTTGGCAATGGCAAGCGCACCATCACCCTCGTCCGTGACCGTAGCCAATTCATGGTGCGAGGCGAGCGCGCAGCACTTGAACCCGCAGGCCTCTGGCGTGCATTCGATAACATTCAAGAGTTGGAACCGCTCCTGCTCGCCTGGATTCGTTCAAACAACCTGGACTAATCACTTCATCTTTCAAAGCACAAATAGCAACGCAAGCATGTCCAATCAATCATTCGCCGCACGTACCCAACGCTATCAACTCGCCAACGGCCTCACGCTGCTGGTGCTCGAAAATCACACCAGCCCGGCAGTGGCGATGTCCGGTTACCTAATGGCCGGAGAGTATTTCAATCCGCCGGGCAAGGATATGCTCGGCGATGTGACGGCCTCGATGCTCAACAAAGGCACCGCGCGCCACAGCAAATTCGAACTGGCCGACCGCATGGAATCGCTCGGCGCGCGGCTGGGTTTTGACGCGCTGACCTTTGCCGCTTCGTTCGGCGGGCGTTCGCTGACCAAAGACTTTCCCACGCTGATCGCGACGCTGGCCGAGATGTTGCGCACGCCCAGCTTCCCGGTGGAAGAACTCGACAAGCTGAAACAGCAATACGCCGCCAGCATCAAGGAATATCAGGACGACACCGGTGCGCGCGCGTATGAACGCCTGACGCAATTGGTCTTTGACGAAGGCAGCCCCTTTCATCGTTACCCCTCCGAACGCAGCGTGCGCGAACTGGAAAGCATCACCGTCGCGGACGTGCAGGCGTTTTATGCGCGGCATTACGGCGCCGCCACGATGGTTCTGGCAGTCGCCGGGGATGTCGCCGGCGAAGAAGTGCGGCAACTGCTCGAAGACCACCTGGGCGATTGGCAAGGCGCGACGGCTCCGCCTGTGCTGGTGGCGGTGACGCCGTTGCAAAGCGCGCCGCAACGCGACACGGTCTTCATGAAAGGCAAACAGAATTGCAACGTGGTCATCGGCCACGCCTCGGGCTTGCGCCGCGCCAACCCGGATTATTACGCCGCAGTCATCGCCAACCGCGCGCTCGGCCAGTCTACGCTGTCGTCGAGGTTGGGGTTGAAGGTGCGCGATGAGCTGGGCTTGACCTACGGCATCAATTCCAGCTTCCCCGAATCGGGCTTTGCCGACGGCCCTTTCGTCATCAGCGTGACGGTCGCGCCCGCGAACATCGAAACCGCCATCGAAGCCGCGCTGGTAATCGTCCGGGATTACCTCGAGAGCGGCATCACCGAGGCCGAACTGAGCGATGAGCAAACCTCGATGGTGGGCGGGTTCAAAGTGGGCTTGGCCACGAATGCAGGCTTGGCCGGGCAAATCGCCAGTGCCGAAGTGTTCGGCCTGGGCGTCAAGCATCTGGATGAGTATCCGGAACTCATCCGCGCCGTGACCAAAGACCAGGTGGACGCGGCCATCGGCAAATACTTCCATCCAACGCGCGCGACCACGGTGATTGCGGGCGATTACAAACAATGAAGTATTGGATTTTGTGTCTGGTCTTTGTGTTATGCGGTACGGTGAGCGGTAGCGACTACCTTGTTCGACAAGCTGCCAGCTTGTCGAAGCGTGGCGGTCAACCCAATCGGCTGCCAGCCGAG
>JANOWX010000750.1:0-5336 GCA_031418175.1 Acidobacteriota bacterium
GTCGGCGTCGGGGTAGGGGTTGGCGTAGGAGTCGGCGTCGGTGTTGGCGTTGGCGTAGGCGTAGGCGTCGGGGTCGGCGTCGGTGTCGGCGTCGGCGTCGGTGTTGGCGTCGGTGTCGGCGTCGGTGTCGGTGTCGGTGTCGGTGTCGGTGTCGGCGTTGGAGTCGGCGTAGGCGTAGGCGTTGGAGTCGGTGTTGGAGTCGGCGTCGGTGTTGGAGTCGGCGTCGGCGTTACTTTATTGATCGTGTAGACCGCGCCAGTGAACGGCAGATTGCTGACCGCCGCGCCATTGCTGTCGGTGACGCCGGTCGAGTTGGTCATATTCAACCCGAGCGTGCCGTTGCCCGTGCCGGTGTTGACCGTGACCGTCCACGTCGTGCCGCTGCCCATCACATTGGTGATCGAAGCGCCCGCTACAGCGCCGGTCGCCACCAACACGAAGTTGCCCGCGTTCACGCCCGTCACGCTTTCGCTGAAGGTCACGGTGAAATTGACGCTGGCCGCCATAGTCGGGTCGGGATCGGCGCGCACGATAGAAACGACTGTCGGCGGATCGTTGAGGTTGAAGTAGGCGACCGGTTGGTCGTGATCGGAAAGGCGCAACTCGTTCGTGCTCTCGTAATTCTTGACCGCGAAATCGGAGTCGTTGCGCGCATAGGCAAACCGCGTCAGGAAGGCGAGCGCCCGTTGATTCACGATGATGTGGTCAAGGGTCTGCGCATTGCCGTCAAAGTTGTATGAGTACTGTTGGACGGTGGGCAGGGTGTCAAGCAAGTTCGTCAGATCGGGGTTGACGAGATCGGCGCTGGCCAGTGTCACCTGCGAAGCTGGCGTTGGCGTGCCCTTGATGGTACCAATCGAATCCACGTAACCATCGTTGACGTTGAAGGCATTCAGATCGCCGAGGTTGATAATCAACTCGTTCGGATCGGCGGTCTGACGCGTCTGGATCAGGTTGGCCAGAAACTCGGCCTGGGCGCGGCGCTTGAAGCGGACGCGCTCGCCTTCGGTGGCAAAGCCGTTCGAGCCGGGCCCCGTGTCGTCAACGCCGTTGAGCGAACGCAGGTGGTTCACAATGACGGTGAAGGCAAACGTCCCGCCCAACGGAGTCGGACAGGTCGCGCGCAACACCAGCGGCGGACGGTCATTGAGGATAGAGGTTGAACTGTCAGGATTGGTAATCGTCGTCGTCAAGCCAAACTGCGTCACGTTCACCACAGTGATGCGCGACTGCTTCACCAGGTAGCCGACATCAATGCCGCCGACATCATTCCCTTCGACCAAAAAGGCCGTGTAGTTTGGATTCGGTAATCCATCAATGTTCACTGCGTCGGTATTGATTTGGGCGGCCACGGCTTGCAGGGTCGTGAGGTTTTCCATTTCCTGCACGCCGATCACGTCCGGATAGCGTTCGACGGTGCGGACGATGAGCGAGGCCTTGGCGAGCCGCCGGTTAAAAGCAGCCGACGTGAGGATCGGTTCACCGATGCCAGGATCGTTCACCGTGTCGAAGAAACGCTCCATGTTGAATGAGGCGACGGTCACCTCGCTGCTCAGCGCCACCGGTACAGGCGTTGAACCGGGTTGCATGCCGACCGTCGGCGGTGTGGCTGCATCGGGGTCAATCGTGTATGTGCGGAAAGCAAAGTCGAGCGGCCCCGTCAGGTTGGTGATGATGGTGCCGGCGGCAACGTCGAGCGCGGTCGTGCCGGGCTGGGCGTCGCTGTCAACGCGAATCCTTTCGGGGTTCTCGTCGAAGCGCGGAATCGTGCCGGGCGCGCCCGCCGGTAACGGGTCTGAAATGGCGATGCCCTGCGCGCGGAAGGGCCGCGCCACGCCGGTGACGACGCCGATGAAGACGCCGGAGGAACTGACCGTGGCGGACGCTTCGGTGATGGTGCCCTGCGTTGGGCCGCTCACAGTGAACGAGGCGACCGTGACGCGCATGCCTTCGTACTCTTCGAGCGAGTCCAACGGGTTTGTGGTTTCCGAGGCTTGCGTCGTTTCGGCAGCCGTAATTGTGATGGGCGCCGGCAGCGGGTTGCCGGAAGTGAGCAAGACCACGGACGGGGTAATAAGTTCGGTCAAGGGCGGACTATTCAAGTCCTGCGAAGGGATGAATTCCTGAATTGTGCCGGTCACGATGACTTCGTTGCCGATAACTGCGGCGGCAGGCGGCGCGCTATTGGTGAAGACGAAAATTCCTTCGGAGGTATTGGAGTCGGCGTCAATATCGGCGTCTTTGGCCTGTAGGAAAAAGCCGTTGGACCTCAGGCCGGTGACAATGCCGGTGGTTGAGACTGTGCCGGCCAGCGGTGAAGTCGAGCCGTTGCCCTGAATGTTGTGAATGGGCGTGCTCGTCACATCGTCGTTGTTGATCGTGCCCAGGCCCTGTGTGTCGCCCGCAGTTGCATTTGTGACGCTTGAGAGATTGACGAAGAAGGTTTCATTCGCCTCGGTGGTGAGGTCGCCATTGACCAGCACCGTGACGGTCGTGGTGGTGTTGCCGGCAGAAATTGAACCGGGTTGATTCACCAGCGCCGTGTAATCGCTGGGAGCGGTCGCCGGATTCGTCGTGCCGTCAGCGGTCGAGGCCGTGAACGTCACGCCGCCAGCCGGGGCCACCCCGCCGGTCAAGCTGACATTGAAGGTGAATGCCGTGGCGCCGGCATTGGTCTCAGCCTGTGTCACGTCGCCGATGTTGAGTGTCAAAACCGGCGGGCCGCCCGTGAAAGTCTGTCCGGTGTTGGGCGCGTTCTGTGTGTGCGCAATCGGGGTGGCAGTCCAGGTGAAGTTGCCGTAGGTCGTGCCGCTGCCCTGTAACTGGAGTGAAAGCCCGGCGGGTTCGGCGACGAGGCCGGTCTCCGAAACGCCGATGTCGGTGCAAGTCACGCCGTTGGCCAAACCGCCGACGCCCGCGAACGTGCCCTCGTAACAAAGGAATTGAATCAGCGTGTTGGTGGAGGTGTTGATCAGCGCGATGCCGTCCGGCGCCCCGTTTTGAATACCGTTTGCCGGATAAGCAATCGAAACAGTCCCATATCCGCCTTGCTGATTCGTGGTCGTGCCGGTCAAGGCGTCGGTGTCATAGACGGCGCCGCCGCTGCCGTTGTAAAGCACGATGGAGTAATTCGCCATGTTCGTGCCGGCCGGCGCGGCGACCTCAACGGACTCGCCTGCGTCGGTCCCGTTGTTGTCGTAGTGAATCTCGTTAATGAAAACGGTCGAGGTCGGATTAGCAAAGTGCGGAGCTTGCACATCCTTGCCGCTCGCGGCGCGGCCAGCGCGCAGACCGAGATAGGTCACGGCCAGCAACGCCGCGACCAGCAACGCACTCACGAAAAACAGCTTCCGCTTGGCGGCAGGTTGGCGTAGCAGGGTGAAGTTACGGGTATTCATTTTTACTCCTTCAGCGGGTAACTGGTTTACGACGGGCTACACCGCAAGCGCGTGGATGAATGGATGGACGCGACAAGCCACGGTTCTACCGATAGAAGATACTTGTCACAGCCGGTAAGTCAGATTTTGATTGCTCGATTATGAGGACGACGTTTGACAGCGCGATTTTACGTTTGCCGGTAAGAAGGGGAAATCGCACTGGCGGCTGGCAGTCTATTTTTGAGTGGGAAGGTCTGTCAAACGGGCGCTTTTCATTTGGCGGGCAAGGCGAAAATTTAGGGCGGATTTTAGCTGCTCAGGCTGAACGGCCGCAGCCGCAGCCTTTCCCAACGGGCCGATTGACACGCGCCGAGGCGTCATTGATGATGCGCGCGGGCCGGTTCCGTTGCGTCCGGCCAACTCCCCAAACTAAACAGCAAAGGAACATCTGCATGGAAAAAGTCACCGTCCTGGCTTACTTCGAGGCCAAACCCGGCCTCGAAGAACAGTTGCTGGCCGCGATCCCGGCGGTCGTCGCGGCGACGCGGCAAGAGGCGGCCTGCCTCAATTACGACTTTCACCGTTCAACCGACGAACCGCACAAGTTCATGTTTTATGAAAACTGGACGAGCCTGGCCGGGTTGGAAGAGCACGGGCGTTCGGCGCACATTCAAAGCTTCCGCGCGGCCATCAAGGATTTGCTGGTCAAGCCCGTCGAATTGAAGCTTTACCGCATGGTGACGGAACCAGCGGGCTAAAGCGGAACAACCGGGCTTGAAACACGGGCAGCAATAGAGACACCGGCGGCCAGGCGTTTAGAGTTCAAGCTTTAGCTTGTCCGGGCGCGCTTATGACCCGCAGGCAAGCTAAAGCTCGAACTCTAAACGCCTGCTTCCGCCGCGCTCAGTGGCGGGTGAGTGTGCCAAGTTTGTGCCAAGTTCGCGCCAAGTTTGCATGTTCGATGCAGTCGAAACGCTGTTACAATCGCCCCGTGAATTTCACTCTGCAAACCAAATATGCCAATTGTCCGCGCCGCCGTTTGGCGTTGCTGGCGGGCTTACTCGTGTTGGTGCTGTGCGCGCCAGCCAGCCTGGTGCGCGCCGATCAAGTGACCCAATTTTTCAGCCGCCAGCATTACCTGATCGAAATCAATTTGGATTATCGCGCGGCCACGTTCAGCGGGCGCGAAGTCGTGCGCTTCGTCAACGCGACGCGCGAAGAGTTGGACAACGTCAGCTTCGCGCTCTATCCGAACAGCGGCCTGGCCGAACACGAGGCTCAATGGCTGACCGTGCAAAACGTCAAGCAGGGCAGCCGCGAATTGCGTTTCACCACGCGCGCGCGCGGCGGCTGGATTCGTGTCGAACTGCCCAAGAAACTGCTGCCCGAGCAAACGCTGGAATTGACGCTCACCTTTTCCGCCCGCTTGCCGCGCGTGAAAAGCGAAGAGGCCGGCCTTTACGCGCACTTCCTGCAAGAACTGAGCGACGCCGTCAGCGAAGAGCGCCAGCCCGCCGATACGCGCGATGTGTTTTTGGCGGGTGATGAGGTGATGCTGCTGGGCTATTTCTTCCCGATGCTGATTGCCAATCCGATGCAGGTGGGCGAACTGGGATTGGTGGCGGGCGCGAGCGGCGCGGTCTTCAGCGAGACCGCCGATTACGAAGTCTCGATCAATGCCGCCGAGGATTTGCAGGTCTTCGCCTCGGGCGTGAATGCCGTCTCCACTTCGACCAAGCTGCTCAACCTGCTCAAATTCTCTTCGCGCTGGCACACCTTCAAGGCCGAAAAGTTGCGCGGCTTCGTGCTGATCGTCAGCGAGAATCTGAAAGCAGCCGAAAAGCGCGTCGGCGAAACGCGCGTCGTGTCGCTTTACCGCGAAGCCGACGAACGCACCGGCAAACGCCTGCTCGACATGGCCGTGCGCGCCCTCGAAATTTATGAAGCGGCGTTTGGCCA
>JANOWX010000751.1:0-7066 GCA_031418175.1 Acidobacteriota bacterium
CTTGATTGCGGATGCCAGCCCTTCCTTACGGTCGGGCTACTGACACGCCGCCCCGAATTATTGAGACGATACCAATTTGAACTACTTCAGTTCGTCCTTTCGATTTCTATGAAACGCATCCCGCTGGCCATACAAACTGAGTTGACCGCCCCACCGGCAACGACAGCTTTCGCAGCGGCCGCCGCACCCGTGCTGCCTTACTTGCAACGCAAGGTGCGCGGTTTCGCGCGCCGCCGCCGCTTGTTGGAATACTTGCGCGTGTTCAGTACGCTCTTTTGGGCCGGTCCCTGGCGCGGCTGGGCGATTCGTTACTTTCAGTGGCGGAACCGCAATCAGCCCTTGCCGCAAACGGCCACCACGCTTTTTGCCGGGCTGGCAGTCAACCAAACAGTCGCGCACCTCGAAGCGGAAGGGGTTGCGTTGGGACTGCAATTGCCGGAAGCAGAGGTCGAAGCGATTCAGGCCTATTGTGCAATTGACGGCGCCACCGAATATCACAACCACGATTTGAATTGCGTGGCGCTGCGCAACATCGTGCGCGATCCCGCCTTGCTGGCGGTCGCGCGCGCCTATCTGGGCGCGGAGCCGCTCCTTTACAGCACGCAACTTTATTGGACGCATCCGCCCGCCATCGAAACAGAACGGCGGCGCATACAACACCGCAAGGCGCGCTTCCATTACGATCTGGGCGATTTCAAAGCGCTCGTCATCTTTTTCTATCTCACCGATGTCGCCGCCGATTGCGGCCCGCACGTCACCATCCAGGGCACGCATCACCACAAATCGCTGCGGCAGATGCTCTCGCGCTATTTGACCGATCAAGCGGCGCAAACGCAGTACGGCGAACGCATCAAAACCATCACCGGCCCGCGCGGTAGCGGCTTTTTTACCGACATCGCCTGTTACCACAAACATTCTTATGGCGCGCATGACCGGCTGATGATGTCCGTCACCTACGTGTTGCAACGCCGGCCCGAACCGCGCGTGCCAATCACCTATTAACACCACATGCTCGATCTGGCCCAATGGTTTGCCACATCCGCGCGCCGCTGTTTGCTGATCGGCGAGATTGCGCAAACGCACGACGGCAGCCTGGGCACGGCGCATGCCTACATTGACGCCGTCGCCAAGGCGGGCGCGGACGCCGTCAAATTTCAAACGCACATCGCCGCCGCCGAAAGCACGCCCGGCGAACCCTGGCGCGTGAAATTCAGCCGCCAGGACGCGACGCGTTATGAATACTGGCAACGGATGGAGTTCACCGAAGCGCACTGGCGCGGCCTGGCTGAACACGCCGCCGCACGCGGCTTGCTCTTTCTCTCTTCGGCCTTCTCATTGGCCGCCGTCGAATTGCTCGAACGTTTGGGCATGCCCGCCTGGAAAGTCGGCGCGGGCGAAATCACCAACCTGCCGATGCTCGAAATGATGGCGCGCACCGGCAAGCCCGTCCTGCTTTCAAGCGGCATGGCGAATTGGGCGGAGTTGGATGCGGCGGTCGCGTGTGTGCGCGCGCAGCCTGCGCCGGTTGCGGTCTTCCAATGCACGACGGCTTATCCGTGTCCGCCCGAAAAGCTGGGCTTGAACGTGCTGGCTGAATTGCGCGAACGGTACGCTTGCCCGGTGGGACTCTCAGATCACTCCGGCACGATTTACGCGGGACTGGCCGCCGCCACGCTCGGCGCGCAACTCATCGAAGTCCACGTGACCTTTTCACGCGAATGTTTTGGGCCCGACGTGCCCGCCTCGCTCACCACAACCGAATTGAAGCAGTTGGCCGCAGGTATCAGTTTCATCGAACGCGCGCAGGCGCATCCCGTCAACAAAGAGGCAATGGCAGTGGAGTTGGGCGAATTGAAACGCACCTTCGGCAAAAGCCTGGTCACGGCGCGCGCGTTGGCCGCCGGGCAGCGCTTGACGCCTGACGATCTCGCTTGCAAAAAACCGGGCACGGGCATTTCCGCCGCGCGCTTCGATGAATTCGTCAACCGCACGCTCAAACGCGCGCGCGACGCCAATGCCCTGCTGACAGAAGATGACTTCGAATAAACGCAAAGTCTGTGTCGTGCTGGTAGACCGCGCCAACTACGGCCGGCTGAAACCCGTGATGCAGGCGCTCGCCGCACAGCCCACGCTGGAATTGCAAATCGTCGCCGCCGGCACGATGGTGCTCGAACGCTTCGATCAACCGGTCAAAGTCGTGCGCCAGGACGGCTTCCACATTGACGGCGAAATCTATATCGAACTCGAAGGCTCTACGCCCGCGACGATGGCCAAATCGGTCGGCTTCGGCGTGGTCGAATTCGCCAGCGAGTTTCAACGCCTCAAACCGGATGTCGTGCTGTTGATCGGCGACCGTTACGAAGCGCTGGCCGCCGCGATTGCCGCCGCCTATATGAACATCTGCATTGCCCACATCCAGGGCGGCGAAGTTTCCGGTTCGATTGACGAAAGTGCGCGCCACGCGATCAGCAAGTTCGCGCACTTCCATTTCCCCAGCACGCACCGTTCGGCGGAATATCTGATGCGCATGGGCGAGAACCCCAGCAACATACTTGCGGTCGGTTGCCCTTCCAGCGACATCGCGCGCCACCTCGACCGCACGCTCACGCACGACGTCATTCACCAAGGCGGCGGCGGCGCGCAGATTGATGTCACGCAACCCTTCCTGCTGATTCTCTTTCACCCGACCACGACGGAATACGGCGATGAGCGCCAGCAGATGGAAGCGCTCTTGGCCGCGTTGCACGAGTTGCAAATGCCCACCGTCCTGCTCTGGCCGAACATTGACGCGGGCGCCGATCACATCAGCAAAGCCATTCGCAGCTACCGGCTCAACCGGCAACCGCCCTGGTTGCGCACACTGACCAATTTGACGCCCGATGATTATTTGAAGGTGCTGGCCAACGCCGCCTGCGCCCTCGGCAATTCGAGCAGCTTTGTGCGCGACGCCAGTTATTTCGGCACGCCGGTCGTGCTGGTCGGCAACCGGCAGGAAGGCCGCGAGACCGACGCGCACGTCACCCACAGCGTGCCGCAGGCCGCTGCCGTGCTCGCCGCCGCGCGCCAACAACTGGCGCACGGACGCTATGCCCCGAGCACGCTTTATGGCGATGGAAACGTGGCCGTGCGCATTGCACAGGCGCTCGGCGCAATGCGGCCCTATGTGCAAAAACGGCTGCACTATATTTATGACCCTGCTGTGGGGACGGAGTTTGCCGCTCAGTGAGCCATTTGAACCTGCGGGTATTAGGCTTGGTTCCGGCGCGCGGCGGCTCAAAGGGTGTGCCGCGCAAAAATATCAAGCTGCTCAATGGCAAACCATTGCTCGCTTACACCGCCGAAACAGCCTTGGCCGCGCGGCATTTGGCGCGGGTCGTCCTGAGCACGGATGATGCTGAAATCGCCGCGGTCGGGCGCGCTTGCGGTTTGGCTGTGCCGTTCATGCGTCCGGCGGAATTAGCCCAGGATCACACACCGACCTTGCCCGTCGTGCAACACGCGCTGCAATGGCTAGAAGCGCGCGGCGAGCATTACGAGGCGGTTTGCCTGCTGCAACCGACCAGCCCCTTGCGCCGGGCTGAAGATATTGATGGTTGTATCGAGCTATTGGCTGAACAGCGGGCCGATGCCGTGGTGACGATCCTGCCCGTGCCGTTGGAATACAATCCCCACTGGGTTTACTTTCAAGACAACGAAGGCGCGCTGCATTTGAGCATGGGTGAGACGATCCCGATTCCACGCCGCCAGGATTTGCCGCCCGCCTTTCACCGCGAAGGTTCGATTTATGTGACGCGCCGCGCCGTAATCATGGAGCAGAATAGTTTTTACGGACAACACCTCCTCGGTTATCCCGTTGACCCACAGTATTGCGTCAATATTGACGACGAAGAAGATTGGGCGAAGGCGGAATTGCTCTGCCGCACTTAACCCGCGTTGCTGCCCACGTTACTGTTAGCTGTACTGATGCAAATTGACAACCCCCAGGCTCAATTGTTTTTTCCAGCGAAAGGCTGGCAGTGGCGCCGCTGGCGCAAAAACAATCAGCCCTTCAACAGGAGAACTAGCCATGCCAAGCGCATGTCCGCAGGCACAACTGGTGACACAACCCGCTTATTCAATTCTGATTGCTGAATCCGCTGGCTTCCCGGCCAGTGCGGCCGCCGCGTTGCGCCCCGTTGCGCAGTTGAGTTTTGCCGAACTCGGACGCGCCGAGTTATTGCGCGCCGTGCGGTCAACCGAGGTCTTATGGGTACGGTTAAGGAATCAAATTGATGCCGAGGTCATGGCCGCCGCCCCGTATCTGAAACTCATTGCCACGCCGACTACCGGACTAACGCACATTGATCTAGCAGAAGCCCAGCGGCGCGGCATTCAAGTTTTGTCGCTTTACGGTGAAACCGATTTTCTCAAAGAGGTACGGGCGACCGCTGAACATACCATCGGGTTGATGCTGGCGCTGTTGCGCCATACGGCTGCGGCCAGCGAGCAAGTACGGCAAGGCGAATGGAACCGCGACCTTTATCGCGGCACAGAACTTTATGGCAAGACCGCCGGCGTGATTGGCTACGGGCGCCTGGGCCGTATCATTGCGCGTTATTTGCGCGCCTTCGAGATGCGTGTGCTGGCTTGCGATCCGCATATTGATCCGGCTGCGGTCGAAGACGGCGTCGAATTGACGAACTTGCGCGAAGTCTTGCGGCAATCCGATCTGGTCAGCCTGCACGTCAACCTGTGCGAACAGACCAGAGGCTTTTTCGGCGCCATGGAATTTGCGGCCATGCGACCCGGCAGTTGGTTCATCAATACTTCGCGCGGCGAACTGCTTGACGAGTCAGCTTTGCTGCAAGCGTTGAAAGCCGGGCGCGTGCGCGGCGCGGCGCTGGATGTGCTGAGCCAGGAAAGCGCCAGCGGCATGGAACATCACCCGCTCGTGCAATACGCCCGCACGCACAACAACCTGCTCATCACGCCGCACATCGGCGGTTGCACCCTGGAGTCAATGGAAAAGACCGAAATCTTTCTCGCCGAAAAACTGGCGCAAACGCTCGCTAACTGGAAGGCAAACACATGTGCGGAATAGCCGGTATCTTCGGTAACGGTTGGGAACCATCTCAACTGCACGCCATGGTGCGCAGCCAACACCACCGGGGGCCTGATGCCAACGGGATCTTTCTGTCTGAATCCGGCTTGGCCGGGTTTGGCCACAATCGCCTGAGCATCATTGACCTCTCGCCCGCAGGCCAGCAACCGATGGTCAACCACGACGGCAAGGTTTGGATCGCGTTTAACGGCGAGATATATAACTACCTCGAGTTGCGCGCCGAATTGAGCGATTACCCGTATCGCAGCCAGAGCGACACCGAAGTCATCCTGGCGGCCTATGAAAAATGGGGCGACGCCTGTGTCGAGCGTTTCATCGGGATGTTCGCCTTGTTGATCTGGGATGAGCGGCAGCAACGGCTGTTTGCCGCGCGCGACCGTTTCGGCGTCAAGCCGCTTTATTACGCCCAGCATCCGCACGGCCAGTTGTTGCTGGCCAGCGAAATCAAAGCTCTGCACCATGCGGGCATGCGCGCGACACCGAATGAAACGGCGTGGGCGACCTACCTGGCACACGGCCTTTACGAACACACAGCTCAAACATTCTGGCAAGACATTCAAGCGGTGCCGCCCGGCCACACGCTGACCTGGCAAGATGGCGAGGTGCGTTTGGCGCGCTGGTACGACTTGGCGGAACGCGTGGGCACAGAGTTCGACCAGCGCCCGGTCGAGACTGTGCAAGAGGAATACTTCGCCTTGCTGCGTGAAAGCGTGCAGTTGCGCTTTCGGTCTGACGTGCCGGTCGGCATCAACTTGAGCGGCGGGCTTGATTCTTCGACTTTGCTGGGGCTGGTGCATGCCGTGCAAGGCGAGGCGAGCTGCGTGCAGGCGTTCACCTTCAACTGCGGCGATCCGCAGTATGACGAATTGCCCTGGGTCGAACAGATGCTGGCGCGCACACAACATCCGCTGACCGTTTGCACCACGTTGCCTGCTGAAGTGCCGGAACTGGCCGCCGCCGTGCAGGCCGCACAAGATGAACCCTTCGGCGGTTTGCCGACGCTGGCTTACGCCAAGCTGTTCGCCGAGGCGCGCGCCCGTGGCGTCATCGTGCTGCTGGACGGGCAAGGCATGGATGAACAGTGGGCCGGATATGATTATTATCGTGCGGCGTTTAACGGTGCGGTGGCGGGCACAGTACAAGGCACGCAACACAGTCCGGTGCAACCAACTTGCTTGCTGCCTGAATTTCGCGCGCGCGCGCAAGCCTTCACACCGCCGCAACCGTTCCCCGACAAATTGCGTAACCTGCAATACCGCGATGCCTGTTACACCAAAATCCCGCGCGGGTTACGCTTCAATGACCGCATCTCAATGCGTGTCTCGACCGAGTTACGCGAACCGTTTTTAGACCATCGGTTATTTGAATTGGCGTTGCGCCAACCGCCCGAGCGCAAGATCAGCGAAGGCACGCACAAATGGCTGTTGCGCCGCCTGACCCGGCAAATGCTGCCGCTCGCGGTGGTCGAAGCCCCCAAGCGCCCCGTGCAGACGCCCCAGCGCGAATGGTTGCGCGGCCCGTTACGCGCATGGGCGAACGATTGCATCACGACGGCCACGCGCGCTTATGGCGGGACGTGGCTCGACAGCCGGGCCGTCAAAGCGACCTGGAACAGCTATTGCGAGACGGGCGACGACAACAGCTTTTACATCTGGCAATGGCTCAATCTGGGGTTAATGAGCCAGCGGTCAACGCCAACCGCTTGAAGCGCATTGGCCGCCAACCAACAGCGGCACCGCAAATCAAGGTAAGGAACTGAGGGATGAATCGCAGGCAACAATATCTGGATCACGAGGCATACATCAAAGCGGAAGGCTTGGATCAACTTGTCAACTTTCACGAGAACGCCGACTTTCAGGAATCCGCCTTTGACAACGTAAGCGGCAAGCTCAGCTTTCCTCTGCCGCCTGAACCGGCAGACCTGGTGCACTTACACCAGCTTGTGCGCCGCCGCAAATGTTTTAC
>JANOWX010000752.1:0-7116 GCA_031418175.1 Acidobacteriota bacterium
AGTTCTACAACGTCGAGCGGCCGCATCAGCGGCTCGCGTATCAAACGCCTGAAGCCGTTTACCGGCGGGGGCTTAACCAGGGCGAGAGCGCTCCACCTTAAATAAACGGATTTTTGGTCTGGACAATGGGGTACACCTTAAGTGTTCGTAAGCCCTCGCAATCGCCCGTAAGTTGTTGATTCTTCGTCGGACAATTTTCTTCTCCGACAGGCTGCTAGGTGACGCGTTCCTACCAGCGCGCCCGTCAAACAACCAGCAGCTAAAAGAAAATGAGACAGGCCGTGCGGGAAGTAGCTGCGCGGGCGGCGCCGAGTTCCTGCTCTTCGACGGCCTGTTCGTCGCGCCTGAAGCGTTCGGGGTCACAAAGCTGTCAAGCCTTTAGAACTTCCCCGCCCGATTGCTTTTCGTTGCCGCCCCGCGCCGCTGTATTCTAAAGGGGAGACAAAAGAGAGGTGAACTCTATGACCTTAACAATCAACGAACAAATCGCACCTGAGATTGCGCAAGCCCTCATTGCCCAGGCCATCGCGCGCGGTCTCACGGTCAACGGCTACTTGCGCCATGCTGGGACTGCCAGGTGCTGGGAGTGGATGACAAGCCGCAAGAGTCGGCGCTTGCCGAAAGAGACCGCAGCCCACGCAATGAGGCAATGTTTGCCGTCCTGCCAGCAACCGCAGCGAGGTTGAAAACTATGCCGGTCAGCGGTTCAACGGAAGCTTCGCGGCAAGTTTTATTGAGAGCGAAAAGTAGATTGATTTTGCCGGAGAACGTAGCTTGGCCGCTCAACCGCCCTGTTTCGGCCGCCACGGCACAAACGCATTCGTCCGCGCCACATATGCTTTGTACTGTGGCTTTGTCTTAGTCAGTGACTTTTCCAGCAGCACCGCGCCCGTCACCTTCATCAACAAAAATGTCATCAGCATCGGGCTGAGCATGCTGAACAGCCCATCGCCCACCGCCGCCGCAAACAGCCAGAAGCCCCACCACACCACCGCATCGCCGAAATAATTTGGGTGCCGCGTGTAGCGCCACAAACCTTGCTCCATCACACGCCCTTTGTTTTGCGGTTTGGATTTGAATTGTTGCAACTGCCAATCGCCCACAGCTTCAAACGCGAAACCAATCAACCACACGCTGACAGCCACCCAATCCAGCCACGTCAATCCCCATGGCAAAATCGCCTGTTGCGCCAGTTGCAGCGGCAGCGAGATGAGCCACATCAGCAGTCCCTGCAGGCCAAACACTAAACCCAGGCTGACCCATTTGAATTGCGCGCCGTGCCGTTTGCGCATCGCGGCGTAGCGGTAATCTTCGGGCCGTCCGTGATTGCGCCGCCACAGATGCAACGCCAAGCGCCCGCCCCAGACCGTCACCAGAGCGCACAGCAACAGCCGCCGCGGGCGATAACCATTGCTCAGCGCAAACGCCGTCCACGCGATCAGCACGAAACCCGCACCCCAGAAGATGTCCACGATGCTGGCATCTTTGAGCTTCAAGCTGAGCAACCAGAGCGCGATCATCGCCAGCGTCACCACTGCGCCCGTGACCAGAAAGACATTCATTGCTTGTTTCCTTCAATCCAAAACAACCTACTCCACGACCCACGCCGCCAACGTCCCCGCATCCTTCACCACGATCAATTTGCCCGTCAACGCCGGATGCGCCCAGGTCGCGCTGCTGGCCGCGCTGTAGCGTTTCAGTTCTTGCAAGCCCTTGGCGCTGGCGCGCGTGATTTTCAGGTTGGCGTCGGTGTCGAGCGCATAAACCAAGCCATTCGCGGTCAACAACGCTGCGTTCTCGCCCTGGCGCGGATCGCTCGTCCAGAGCGTCTTGCCGGTGTTGGGATCGAGGCAGAAGTATTGCCCTTTGTTCTTATGCGACAAACCAACCAACAGGTTACCCGCCAGCACAGGCGAACTCATATACATTGAGACTTCCTTGTTCAACCACACTTGCTCGGTCGTCCATTTGTCGTTGCTGTAAGCGAGCCGGATGGCGAAGACGCCTTTGTCCAGGCCCGAAAAGATCAGCGTGTCTTTATAAACCAGCGGCGTGACGATGTTTTGGACGTACGGCGTTTCAAACGGAATCTTCCACAACAGCGTGCCGTTGTCAGCCAGCACGCCGATGATGTTCTGTTGCGATTGCGTGACGATCAGATGTTTGCCCAGCGCATCCACCGCAAGCGGCGAAGCGTACCCAGGGCCGTCGCCCGCCCAGCGCCATTTCTCAGCGCCCGTATTGGCGTCCAGCGCCAGCAACGCCCCGTGATTGCTGCCGCCCGCGTGGATGTAAAGCACGCCGCGATCCACCAGCGGCGACAGCGCCGTGCCGAAATCCGGCTCCAGATTCTTGAACTGCGGTTTGTATTCCTTGCGCCAAAGTAATTTGCCATTGGCCGCGTCGTAACACGAAAGCACGCTGGTGATGCCAAACGTATACAGCTTGCCGTTGCTGACCACCGGTGTAGATTTCGGGCCTTTGCCGTGGCCCATCGCGGCCGGGTTCATCTGATAGGCGACAGAATAGCTATCCTGCCAAAGCTGTTTGCCGGTGTTCAGATCAACGGCGCGCACGACTTCGTTGTCGTCCACGCGCGAGTGCAGGTAAACGCGCTGGCCAACTACGACGGGCGAGGCGTGGCCGATGCCGGTCTGAATTTTCCAGCGTTGTTTCAACTGCGCGGGCCAGGCGGCGGGAGCGTTGAAGCCGGTCACGACGCCGTCACGATTGGGGCCGCGCCATTGGGGAAAATCCTGAGCAAAGGCAAGGGCATGGAAGACCAACAGCAGAAACAAGGCGCACAGCAGGCGCGGGGCTTGGTTGGAATGCATGGGTTTGTTCTCTCCGTAATTTAGGCGACCGGGGATTCCGGCTGGAATTCCACCCGGGCGTAGATTTCGCGTAGCGGCAAGGTCACGCCGAGCGTTGCGAACGGCGCCGCGCCCGTCAGGCCGCTGACCTCAGTGCGCAGCCATTGGCCGGGCGCCTGGTAAAGATAGCGGATGACGTGCGCGCGCGTTTGCGCAATCAGCAGGTATTCGCGGAAGCTTTCGATGGATTGATACTCGGTGAATTTCTCACCCAAGTCGTAAGCCGTAGTCGTAGGTGAGAGGACTTCGATCAACACCAGCGGATTGACCAGCATGGCTTGGCCTTGCAGGTACTCAAACACCGGCGGCCCGCAGACCACAGAAATATCGGGGTAACGATAGAGCAGCGCGGCGGGAACTTTGACGCGCATGTCGGAAGGAAAAGCCTCGCAATCTTTCTTTGCCAGCTTCTGGGTGAGTCGGTTGACCACATTCCGGCCAATCCGGACGTGCGCCGGACTGCCGCCTGCCATCGCAAAAATCTCGCCGTCAAAATACTCGTACTTTTCCTCGGAGTTCTTATCCAACTCCAGATATTCTTCCAACGAGTAAAGCGTCTTTGGTAAAGCTGTCATGATGATCCTCTCTGGCGCAGTCATCTTACACGACATCCGCGACAAGCCGTCAACCGCCACGTTGTAAGCCGCCCGCCGCTTGAGCAAGCGGTGGCTTGGCTGGGGGGTGGCGAGAGCCTGCACAGCGCTTTGTTATTCGCTGCGCAAGGCCGCCAACAACGGCGCGCGCAACACCGTCCGCACCGCCAGCCACGACGCCGCCAACCCCGTCACCAGCACGCCCAGCAACAACAGACTCAACGACACCACTGACACGTGACCGCCGCGCGCCACAAACGCCGGCGCAATCGCCACCAGCGCGCAGACCACGCCGGTCAACAAACCGCAACCCAACAGCAACACGTTTTCCGCCAACACCAGCCAAGCCAGATGCTGTGGCTGGTAACCGGTCGCGCGCAGCAACGCCAACTCGCGCCGCCGTTCCAGCACGTTGCGCAATAGCACCGCGGCCAGGCCAACCGTGCCCAGCAACAGGCCCAGCGCGCCGAGCGCCTGAAACGTCGAGAGGAAGGTGTTCTCGACCTGATGAAAGCCCGCCAGCTTGGCGCCCGTGTCTTGCACGTCGAAGCCGTAATCGCTCAGCCGTTCTTCCAGCCTGGCGCTGACTTCGCCAGGCTTGGCGGCATCAATCAGGAAGAAGCGCTGCCCGGCGATACTGGGGAAGAGGCGTTTGAAATTGGCTTCGGACATGAGCAGTTCGCCTTGCAACAGGCTGTCGCTGAGGGCGGCGACCAGTTTCAGTTTGACTGGCTGGCCGCTCTCGTCGTTAAGCTCGATCACGTCGCCCAAGGCTTTGTGCAACACGTAGGTCATCGAATTGGCATCGGCGATCACGGGGATTGCGGATTGCGGATTGCGGATTGCGGATTGCGGATTGGCGGCGTCTTCAGTCGCTTGATTGAGCAATAGCCAAGGGTTGGCTTTTTCGGCCTCGCTGATTGCCCGCGAGCTTTGAAACGCAAAGCGTCCGGCTTGGATGAATTCCTGCGGCGCGCCCAGGATGCGCGGATTGCGCGGCGCATACAGATTCAAACAACTGGCATCATCGCCAGGCCGCAAGCGAAAGCGCGTGAACCGCACGTCGCGCAAACTATCGTCGCTCAGATTCAATTCCTCACGTCCCTGTTCGCTATTCAAATCGCGCACGATGGGCAGCAGCGCTTCGGCCAACAGCGGATAGCCGCCCGTGCCCGAAGCCTTGTCGCGCACATCAGCGTGGCCGTCGCGCCGGAATGCATCCACCGAGACAATGATGAAGGCCGCCGCCGCGATCAGTGCGATGCACAACACGCTGCGCCCGGCGCGCACGCTGGCATTGCGAAAGCCGAGTTGCGCGACCGCCGCCAGCCCTTGACCGTGAATGACAGCGCGCCGTTCGCTGCGCAGCCAGACCGACCAGCCGCACAACGCCGCGATCAGCAAACACGTACCCGCGCCAAAAAAGCCGCCCGCTTGTCCGATCAGTTTGGCGACGGACGCACCCAGCAACAATGCGCCGAGCACTGCGAATGCCCAGCCGGAAGCTCGAACGCGAAAAGAGTTGTTCGTAGTTCCGCCTTTAGGCGGCGCTTCACGCCGCCACCGCCTGAAGGCGGAACTACGAGCGCGCAGTGCGCTGGTTTCAGTTTCAGCCATTGATCCAGCCAACAAATTGCGCGGCGCAATTGTCATCAGCGACCGCAACGTCCACGCGATCACGGCCAGCGCGATGACGATGCCCGCCAGTAAGCCAATCAACAACGAACGCGGCGTGACGTGCAATTCCAGCAGCGTCGTGCCGACCGCGCCGACCCACCACGTACGCAGCCCCAGCATCATCAACCAGCCAAAGGCCAGTGCGCCGAGCATGCCCAACAGGCTGCCCAACGCGGCCAGCAGGAAACCTTCGCGCAGGAACAATCCGCGAATCTGTTTGAGCGAGTAGCCAAGCGCGCGCAGCAAGCCGATTTCGCGCAGCCGTTGTTCAACGCCGAGTTTGAAAAACAGGCTTGCCAGCAACAGCGCGGCGACGATGACGAAGAAGCTGAAGTAGGCGAAGTATTCGCCGAAGTCGGTCGCGCCTTGGGCGGCTTGCAGGCTTTGCGATTTGACGGAGAGAACGCTCAGGCCGTTTTGCAGCGGGTCGAGTGCTTGATTAAACGGGGACATAAATCCTTCGACAATTTCTGGCAGGTGAGGATGACCAGGCTCATAGATACGAATCGAAGAAACCTTGCCATAGCGCGTAGCCCAAAGCCGTTGTCCATCTTCCAATCTGAGAAATGCTTTCGGCGTCGTGCGGTACTTGTCCCAATAATCTTCATCAACTTTGCGCACGCGCTTGAGATCAAGCGGGAAGGGCGGATCCCAATCCGCCAGGCTGTCGCTGTCGGTGATGCCCGGATAATCGGGTGCATAATTGCGATCTGCCGCCGCGCCTTGGATTGGCACGATGGCGCTGAGCGTGAATTCGGCGGTTTGGGTGCTCAACGTGCCTTCGGCTTGCCAGACATAAAATTCCAGTCTGAGTTTGTCGCCCGGTTTGGCGCTCAAATCACGCGCCGCCCATTCGTTTAAGACAAGCTGCCCGTTGGTTGGCAAGGCGCGACCTTTACCCAAGACGGCTTGCAAACCCGCGTCGTCGAGCGCAGTCACCAGCGAATAAGGAATTTCGTGTGCGCCGTTGCCAAGCGTATTCGCCAAATACGTCAGCACTTGAATGTCAGTGAAATTGAGTTGTTTGGCGACCGCCTGCGCCTTTTCAACCTGCGCATCGCTGAGCACCGCGCTGTCGCTTTCCAGCACTGCCCCTTGAATTGATTCCAACCCGTGAACTTTTAAGCCGAGGTCAGTTTCACGAAAGACTTGTTTCAGCAAGCGTTCGGCTGCTGTTTGATTCAGTTCAGTGGTGGCTTTTGCCGCCAGCAAAATCGAATTGGCTTTGCCCTCCTGCTCCAAATTCCTTTGCAGCTTTCCCAGTGGAACGAAGATCGCCAGCACCGCGCCTTGTTGTGGCCGCAGGGCAAACTCGCCCATCAGTGCGGCGGGCAGCACTTCGCGCAGGTTTAATCGCAGCGTGCGTCCGCCTTCGTCCTTGCGTCCGTGCAGCGATTCCAGCGGGATGGCCGAAGGCTTTTGAATCCGAATCACCAACGTGTCGTCGGGCTTGGCATTGAGTTCGCGCGCGAGACCGGGGCTGATGAAGACATCGTTCTCGTCGGCGAATTTTTTGTTCACGCCGTGCCCATTGTTATGGAAGCCCCAGAAGCGTTCGTCCACGCCATACAGCGCCACGTTGCCGGCGCGCGCGTTGTTGGCGTCGTTCGTGACAACGCCGGGCAGGGCGATCAATGGGCAGGCGGCTTGGAAGTGGGCGGCGAAATCAGGGTGCGCCTGCAAATCGGCGGCGAGTTGGGCGCGGAAGAAATTGTTCCCGGCAATGACCAGATCGGTCTTGCCCAGGCGTTGCAGCGCCAGCGCACGCAAACTCAAGCGCACCGAATCGCCGACCAGCAAGGCGCCGGCGAGCACGGCGACGGCGGTCGCTACACCCGCGATGACGGCGAGGTTGGTGCGCCAGTAATGTGTCAGATTGCGTTGGGCGAGCGTTGTGTTGGTAAACATAGAAGGCTTTGCCGCAGATGGGCGCGGAGTAACGCGGAGAGGGCGAACTCAACGGTGCATACTGG
>JANOWX010000753.1:0-1900 GCA_031418175.1 Acidobacteriota bacterium
GCGGCCCAGCGTTTGGATGTAGCTGTCTTCGACCTGCCAGAAATTGTCCTCGCATTGCGCGTAGATGAAACCGAACATCACGCTGTAATCGGTCGGCCCGTAAACGTGCGGCACGCCCCAGGTGTCGCGGTAAATCGTGACCGACTGCGCGACTTTGGCAAGGCCGGTGTGGTTGGCTTTTGCTTTGGTGCCGGCCTGTGCACTCGGCGCAAAGGCATTGGGCCAAGCCAGGGCCGCGAGCAATAGCGCGAAAAGGGCGAGACGGAAGTGTTTCATTGCGGACGCTCCTCTTGATGGAATGTGTTGATGGTAACGGATTGGGTTGCAGCGTCGGCAGTGTACACGGCGGGGCGTTTGTTGCTCAACCTGGCATTTGTGAAAAGGCGATGGCTGAATGCCGCGAATTCCTGGTAACGGATGGAAGGGCGAATGGCGGAACTGTTCAGCCGGTTGAACGCAACCATGAACACCAACCGCCAGCGAGTGCGGTACGATCCGGTCCTGCTTTGACCGCGCCTAAAAGCTCAGCGCCAGGCAGACGAGAAAGATGATTGAATAGCCAATTTCCAAAAAGCCCGCGCGCCGCAGATTCACCTGCGTGGCCGGTTTGAGCAAACCCCACAGCGTGCGCGCCAGCACGGGCGCAAAGGCAATCAACGCAAACAGCGGCAAATTGCCCGTCAGCCATAACACCAGCAACGCCGCCAGCAGGAATGAATGATAGACCGCGCAACTCTGCCAGGCGCGTTTTTGCTCGGCCTGTTTGCGCGGATTCAAGCGATAGATGCGCAGCTTGATGTAAAAGACGCTGCTGGCGAAATACAGCGCGCTCAGCAACCAGAGCCAGCACGCCGTGCCATCCCACGCGCCACGCGCCGCGTAATAGGCCGCGGGCGCGGTCAACGTCAGCCCGGCAATCGCCAACAACTCGCCGCCGACGGTGCGCGCTTCCAATTGCGTCGCCTGTTTGCAGTTGATGAGCAACAGCAAGACGCCGAGGCCGCCCAACGGCAACAGCCAGTACAGTCGCGCGACCAGCAACAACGGCACGCCGCTCAGCGCCGCGATGCCCAGATAAGCCAGCAACAGCCGGGCTTCGTGCGCGGCTGCGCGTCCGCGTGCGCGCGCGCGCCACCACACCTGCAACGCTTCGCGCGAGATGAATAACGCGGTGACGGCGATGAGCAGCAACAGCACCGGCCAGGAAAATTGCCCGGCCACCAACACGCCGAGCACGAAGGGCACATAAAGCATGGCCCACGCGCCGTGTTCTTTGGGAAGTCGTAGATCAGTTCGTAACTTCATAAAAGCCGCCTTTGCGATTGCGTGATCGAGTTGAAGCTGACGTTCAGCAAATTTGATTCCGGCAAACGAGGTGGGAATTTCACGCACTTGGCAAGCAGCGTACGAATGAGGCTTAGGCGAGCAGTGCTGTGTTAGCGGGAGAATCCGCTGTGACGTGAGGAAATTTGCGCGCGCATCGGTGCTGGCCTCGGTTATTGGCGCTGGCCTAAGCATTGCCTGGACTGCGCCGAGCAGGCAACTCGCGCGAACCTGCTCAGTTCTTCTTGGTAATTCATCTGCAGGAGGCTTTTATGCAAATCAACACGCAGGAAACTGTCGGACAACTCGCCGTCATCATGCCAGGCGCGCCGCGCGTCTTTGAGCAATTCGGCATTGATTATTGTTGCGGTGGCCAGCAAACGCTCGCCGAAGCTTGTCAGCAGCGTAGCGTGCCGCTCGACAGAGTGCTCGATTCACTGGCTGAAATTGAACAGTGGCAGCAACTGGCCGGCGCCCCGCGCGATTGGAGCCGCGAAACGCTGACTGCCTTGCAGCAATTCATCGTGGACACGCATCACGTTTTCACGCGGCAGGAATTGGCCCGGCTGGAAAAACT
>JANOWX010000754.1:0-1824 GCA_031418175.1 Acidobacteriota bacterium
GCCCGGACAAGCTAAAGCTTGAACTCTAAACACCTGACCTGACACGCTCAGGCGTGGTTGAATGTGCCAATCTTGCCTGTTTCAATTTAGCTCGATGCTTATGTCGCCAAATTCGCGTGAACAACAAAGCTGGTTCGCCAGCCCAAGAGAGGTAAATATGAACTACCAAGGCAATCAACTCTTCGAAACCATCAACGCCGTGCGCAGCCGCCGCAATTTGCTGCATTGGCTGCGGGGCGGCGCGATCACGCTGGCCGTGGGCGCGGCGTTGCTGTTGCTGACCGGCTGGGCGGGCTACAAGTACCGCTACAATCCGGGCGCGTTGGTCTCGCTGCGGGTGGCGGCGCTGGTAGGCATCTTGACGGCGATTTACTTCGCGCTGGTGCGGCCCTTGCGGCGCAAGGTGAGCGACGCGCAGTTGGCGCGCCTGATCGAAGAGAAGCAGCCGGGCATGGACGACCGGCTGGTTAGCGCGGTCGAATTCAGCGACGCCGAGCAACAGGCGTTGACCACACCGGCGATCTACGACCGGCTGGTGGACGATGCCGAACGCAAGGCGGGCGCGGTTGATCTGGATGCGGTCGTGCCGCGCAAACGGTTTTGGCAATACGGCGGCGCGGCGGCGGCGAGCGTGGCGCTGTTCATCGCGGCGTTGATGTTCGGGCCGAAAGAGATCAAGCAGGGCTTCTTGCAACTCACGCAGCCAGCCAGCGAGGCGGCGGCAAAGAACGCGTTGAACATCACGGTCAAGCCCGGCACCGCGCGCGTGCCCAAAGGTTCGGATCAGCGGATCACCGCGACGACGATCAATTTCACGCCCGAACAGGCGACCATCTTTTTGCGCAAGGCCGGCGCGCCCTCTTCCGACGATGCTGATCAGTGGATCGGCCACCAGATGGAACCGGCCAAAGAGAAGACCGACTTTCAGCACTTCATCTTCAACATTCAGGAAGACACCGAATACTTCGTCGAGGCGCAGGGCTGCCGCTCGCAGATTTACAAGTTCACCGTCGCCGATCTGCCCTTCGTCAAACGCATTGATCTGCGCTACGACTTCCCTGCTTACACCGGTCTGCCGTCGAAGACCGTCGAAGACACCGGCGACATCGCCGCGCTGGCCGGGACGAACGTGCGCATCAGCGCGCGCTTGACGCTCAACGCGAAGGCCGCGCGCATCGTGTTGAAAGACGGCGCGAAGATCGAGATGACGCTGGAGAACACGTTGGATGGCGCGCCCGTTTTCGCGGGCAACGTTGTGGTCAGCAAAGAGAGCAGCTATCACATCGAATTGGTCAGCAGCTACGGCGACGTTTACAACGGCTCCAACGAATACGACATCGTCGTGCTGGACGATCAGCCGCCGACGGTCAGCTTCGAGAAACCGGGCCGCGACACGCGCGCGACCAGCGTCGAAGAGATCATCGCGCTCGCCAAGGCCGAAGACGATTACGGCGTGACCTCGCTGGACATGTACATCACCGTCAACGGCGGCGAAGAGAAGAAGGTGGATTTGCAGAAGCTGCAACGCGAGGCCGCGCGTTCGCTGTCGGGCGGCTACACCTTCTTCCTCGAAGAATACGGCCTGCAACCGGGCGATTTCATTTCCTATTACGCCAAGGCACGCGACGCCAAAAACGAGACGACCAGCGACATCTATTTCATCGAGATCAAACCCTTCGAGAAAGAGTTCAAGCAGTCGCAACAGGCTGGCGGACAAGGCCAGGGTCAAGGCGAGGATCAAAACGCGCTGAGCAAACGGCAAAAAGAATTGCTGGCCGCGACCTTCCGCGTGATGCGCGAAGAGCCGAAGTACGACGAGAAGGA
>JANOWX010000755.1:0-1818 GCA_031418175.1 Acidobacteriota bacterium
GAAACTGCCGCGAAAGGTTGCAGAGGTTTCGTTATTTCTGTTTCTTGCGTATCCTCTTGCCGCTTTTTCATCCTGCAAACAAACGGAGTCAATTTATGAAAATCATCGGGATCAATGTTTACCGCGTCGAACTGCCGCTGCACGAAGGCAGCTACAAATGGTCGGGGGGCCGCAGCGTGGACGTCTTCGATTCGACCGTCGTCGAAGTGCTGACCGACGCTGGTCTGACAGGCTATGGCGAAGTCTGTCCGCTCGGCCCGGCCTATCTGCCTGCGTATGCGGCGGGCGCGCGCACGGGCATCGCCGAAATCGCGCCGCACTTGCTGGGCCTCGACCCCCGTGAGTTGAGCCTGATCAATCAACGCATGGATCAGGCGTTGCGCGGGCATCCTTACGTCAAATCGGCGCTGGACGTGGCGTGCTGGGATTTGCTGGGCAAGGCCTGCGGGCAGCCGGTGGTGACGTTGCTGGGCGGGCGTTATGGCGCGGACTTCGCGCTCTATCGCGCGATCTCGCAAGACACACCGGCGGCGATGGCGGCGCGCGTCGGCCAGTATCGCGCGGAGGGCTACACCAAGTTCCAACTCAAGTCGGGCAGCGATGTTGAAACCGACGTCGCGCGCATCCACGCGGTCGCCGCCGAATTGCAGCCAGGCGATGTGCTGGTCGCCGACGCCAATTGCGGCTGGACGCAGCACGAGGCGATGCGCGTGGCTGATGGCGTGCGTGACGTGAATGTGTATATCGAACAGCCGTGTCTGAGTTACGAGGAATGCCTGGTCGTGCGGCGGCACACCAACCGCCCGTTCATCCTGGACGAAGTGATTGACGACCTGAAGATGGTCGTGCGCGGTTACGGCGACCAGGCGATGGATGTCATTAACCTGAAAATCTCCAAAGTCGGCGGGCTGACGCGGGCGCGGCATATTCGTGACCTGTGCGTCTCGCTCGGCATCGCCATGACCATCGAAGACACCTGGGGCGGCGACATCGTCACCGCCGCCATCGCGCATCTGGCCCACAGCACGCCGCCGGAGTTGTTGTTTTCGGCGACGGACTTCAACAGCTACGTCACGGTCAGCATTGCCGCAGGCGCGCCGCAACGGCAGCATGGACGCTTGGCGGCTTCGACGCAGCCGGGCTTGGGAATTGAACCGCGCAGGGAAGCGCTGGGCGCGCCAGTATTGGCGTTTGGATAAAACCTGGGTACGCATCGCTTCCAGCGTGCAGGCATGGCATTAGAACGATTGATGCCGGTGGGTTCTCTTCAGCATGAATCGGTCTAACGCCAAGCCTGCACGCTGGAAGCGGTGCGTACCCAGAGGGTTTCAGCCACCCGCAATCGCCGGCACAATCGAAATTTCAGCCCGCGCGCCTACCGGAGTTTGCAACTGATTCAAGAAGCGAATGTCTTCGCCGTCTACATAAACATTGATGAAGCGGCGCAACTCGCCAGCGTCGTCGCAGAGACGCGCCTGGATGCCGGGGAAGCGGGTTTCGAGTTGTTGGAAGATGTCGCCGACGGTTGCGCCTTCGACTTCGACCAGTTCGGTGTCGTGGGTGAATTTGCGGAGCGGGGTGGGAATGATGACGGTTTGGGCCATTGTGATTTCCTTTGAAGATGTGGCGCGGGTTCTTTACCCGCGCGTGGTTGGAGCGTTGTGGCGCGGGTAAAGAACCCATGTGCGCCAGGTTAAGCCGTAAGCTCTTTATTATCAGTAGGCGCTTGTCTTTGATTGACCATGCTCAATCCCAAGGAATCCACCATATTCTGTGGTTTTTGGGGTGTAGGGCTTTGTGATAGCCATTTTTCGGGCT
>JANOWX010000756.1:0-3081 GCA_031418175.1 Acidobacteriota bacterium
AGCCCGAAAAATGGCTATCACAAAGCCCTACACCCCAAAAACCACAGAATATGGTGGATTCCTTGGGATTGAGCATGGTCAATCAAAGACAAGCGCCTACTGATAATAAAGAGCTTACGGCTTAACCTGGCGCACATGGGTAAAGAACCCGCACCACACTGTGCGTCACGAGATGCCAAACAACGTTCTCGCTTGATAACCTCGCTTGATAACCTCGCTTGATAACAATGATGAATCGCCCGCTTAAATTATTTGTCTTATTGCTGCTCAGCCTGGGCGGCTTGCCGCTGCGTTGGCCCGCCACCGCACAACGCGCCCCCGTGAATTTCAGCCGCGACATTCAACCCATCTTCCAGACGCATTGCACGGGCTGCCATGGCGCGCAAAAGGCGCTGTCGCAATTGCGGCTCGACAGCAAGCAGAGCGCGGCACGCGTGCTCAAACCGGGCGACGCCAAAGCTGCGCTATTGTGGAAGCGGATCACGGAATCCGACAGCGAACAGCGCATGCCGTTCGGCAAACCGCCTTTGAACAAGGCGCAAATCGAACTCATCAAACGCTGGCTTGATGAAGGCGCGCCTTGGCCGGAAGAATCCGCAATCGGTAACCAGCAAGGGCCGCAATCCGCTAGCGAAAAGCATTGGGCCTTCGTTGCGCCACAGCGCCCGGCGCAGCCCGTGGTCAATAACAAAACCTGGGTGCGCAATCCGCTGGACGCCTTTGTGCTGGCGCGGCTGATAAAAGAAGGGCTGTCGCCCGCGCCCGCAGCGGACAAGGTGCAATTGCTAAGGCGGCTGAGCCTGGATTTGATCGGCTTGCCGCCCACGCCCGCCGAGGTTGACGCGTTTCTGCAAGACCGGTCGCCGCGCGCCTATGAAAAGCAGGTTGACCGTTTGCTGGCGAGCCCGCATTACGGCGAACGCTGGGGCCGCTTGTGGCTGGACGCGGCGCGCTATGCCGATTCGGACGGCTTTGAGAAAGACAAGCCGCGCAACGTTTGGTTCTATCGCGATTGGGTGATCAACGCGCTGAACCGCGATTTGCCTTACGACCAATTCATCATCGAACAAATCGCGGGCGACTTGTTGCCGAAGCCTCAAGCTGAAAAACGGGCGCAGGAACAGCTTGTCGCGACGGGCTTCATGCGCAATTCGATGATTAACGAAGAGGGTGGCGTTGATCCCGAACAGTTCCGCATGGAAGCGATGTTCGACCGCATGGATGCGTTGGGCAAGAGCGTGCTGGGCCTGACGATCAATTGCGCGCAGTGCCACAACCACAAATTCGATCCGCTGAAACAGGACGAGTATTACCGGCTGTTCGCCTTCCTGAACAATTCGCATGAGGGCGCGCTGGCCGTCTACACGCCGGAAGAGCAAATGAAGCGCGCCAACATCCTGGCGCAGACGCGCGCGCTCGAAGCCAAGCTGCAAGAGTTGAAACCGGCTTGGCTGACCGCCATGAATGTGTGGGAAGAACACACCAACCAAAATCAGCCTGAATGGCAAATCATCCAGCCCGCAGTGAACGACATCTCGACCGACGGCGCAAAATACCTGCCGCAACAGGATGGCTCGTTTCTAGTCGGCGGTTATGCGCCCGCCAAACACCGCGTGAAAATGGTGCTAAAGACGAACGTGCGCAACATCACGGCCTTTCGGCTGGAACTGCTGACCGATCCGAACCTGCCGCTGAACGGGCCGGGGCGTTCGTACAAAGGCTCTTGCGCGTTGACCGAGTTTGAAGTCGAAGCGGCGGCGGCGGAAGAAGACAAGCCAACGAAACTGAAAATTGCACGCGCGACCGCCGACGTGAATCCAACCGAACAGGAACTCGAAGCCAAATTCAATGACAAGAGCGGCCAGCGGCGCGTGAGCGGCCCCATCGAGTTTGCCATTGACGGCAAGGAGGAAACCGGTTGGAGCATTGATGCCGGGCCGGGTTTGCGCAATCAACCGCGCAAGGCCGTCTTCAATCTCGCGCAACCAATTGCCAATGAATCCGGCACAGTGCTGACGTTTTATCTGAGCCAAAAGCACGGCGGTTGGAACAACAACGACAACGAGCAACAAGGCATCGGGCGGTTCCGCTTGGCGCTGACGACCGCACAGGATGCCGTTGCTGATCCGCTGCCCGCCAGTGTGCGGCAGATTCTGAGCGTTCCGAGCGAGCAGCGCACCAAGGCGCAAAGCGAGACGGTGTTTAGTTACTGGCGCACGACGGTGGCGGAATGGGCGGCGTACAACCAGCAGATTGCCGAACTGTGGAAGCAGCATCCCGAAGGCACGTCGCAATTGGTGCTGAACGAGCGCGCCGAGATGCGCGCTTCGTTCACGCTCAGGCGCGGCGACTTCCTGCGCCCTGACAAACAGATCGAACCGGGCGTGCCCGCGTTCCTGCATCCGTTGCCCCCATCTCTAAAAGACGCGCCAAAGAACCGGCTGACGTTTGCCAAATGGCTGGTAGATCGCCAATCGCCAACGACGGCGCGCTCCCTCGTCAATCGCGTGTGGCAAGCCTATTTCGGCACGGGCCTTTATGCGACAACAGAGGATTTGGGACGGCAGGGCGAGCGGCCTTCGCATCCTGAGTTGCTGGACTGGCTGGCGGTGGAGTTGATGGAGCCTTTGAAGGCGGAACGCGGAAGGCGGAAGGCGGAATCGCAGCCCTGGGGCTTGAAGCACTTGCATCGTTTGATTGTGACGAGCGCGACGTACCGGCAGTCGTCGAAAGTCACGCCGCAGTTGTTGGAGCGCGATCCTGAAAACCGTTTGCTGGCGCGTGGCGCGCGCTTGCGCGTAGACGGCGAGATCGTGCGCGACATCGCGCTGGCAGCGAGCGGCTTGCTCAATCCGGCCATCGGCGGACGCAGCGTCTATCCACCCTCGCCGGAGTTTTTGTATTTGCCGCCGGTGAGTTACGGCACCAAGGCGTGGCGGGACAGGAATTCCCGGTCAGTCAGCACCACAGTGAATTTCCTTCGTGCGCTGCGGTTCAAAATTTGAGTGGCGCAGACACGTAGTTCAGTGGCGTAGGACGCCCTGAGTTTGTTGGATTGATGCCGCGACACCTTGGGTATCG
>JANOWX010000757.1:0-5889 GCA_031418175.1 Acidobacteriota bacterium
CGCGCGAACAATATAACGTCAATGCCGCGCCACTTAACTTCCTGCTCGACGCGCAAGGCCGACTAATTTTCAAACCGAAGATTGCTGACAAGAGTACACAGAGCCGTTTCTTTGGCGAGATTGAGACGTTGCTCAAACGGATTGGCAAATAAGCTGTAAACCGGCTGCTGAAAATAGGATCAATTCCCTGACGACCGCGCTGTGACCAGGTCATTGACCGAGTCGCAGCGCGGTTTTTCTGGACTCACTTGTCTGGCTTTAACCGGCCTCGCTTTGCGAGCGTCTTTGCCCTAGTATTCGCTGGAAATTGCACAACCAATTAACTTTCTGACCTGGTTTCAACTGGATTTGAATTGGGAGGAACTCACATGTTCATTCACTGTAAACGAAGCTGTTTGCTCGCTGCGCTGTTGTTGGCACTAGCCGGGATTGCTGTGGCGCAGGAAAGCCAAGGCACGCCTGCGGCCAAAGCTGCGTTTGAAAAAGGCGAAGCACTGCGCAAACAATCCAAATCGCACGAAGCTGCTGCCGAGTATCGCAAGGCGATTGAACTTGACTCGAATTATGCCGAAGCGCATAGCATGTTCATTTTCGCGTCCAAAATCGGCGGGCGGAATGGCGCGACCGAGTCGGCGGCGATCAAAGCGGCGGACGCGGCGACGATCGAGAAGCTCAAGGCAATTTATGCGGAATGGATTGAGAAAGACCCGAAGCGCGCCGCGTATCATTGGGCCATGGGCGATATTCACATGTACAAGGATTATGACAAGCTGGAACGGCACATGCGCAAAGCCATCGCGCTTGATCCGAAATTCGCGCGCGCCTGGCAATCGCTCTCGCTCGTCGAAGAAGTGCGCGGCAACAACGCGAATCATCAAGCGTATTTGAAGAAAGCCGCCGAAGCCGCGCCCGACAACCCGGCTTATGCTTTTTATTACGCAAACTCGCTGAAGAACGTGAACAAGGCGCTGTATGTGAAATCCGCGCTGGACGTCGCCAAACGCTTCCCGGCGCACGAACGCGGCGCGCAATCGCTTTACTGGCTGGGCTTCAACGAAACCAATCCGGCGAAGAAGTTGCAATACCTTGAACAACTGCGCGCGCAATATCCGCCCGCCAAAATTTCGTGGTCTTCTTCCGGCATGTACATGCTGTTTGAGGAATATCACAAGACCGCACCTGACAAAGCGCTGGCTTTGGCTGAAGAGTTGATCAAAGCCCATCCCACCGGGTCGCAAAACAGGGATTGGCAGTCACGCCTCGATTACCAGAAAAGTATGTTGCAGGCGCGCGCGGTGCTCGACAAAAAGGATTTCGCTGCCGCCGCCAAATTGCTGGATGAAACCAAGCTGCCCGCGCGCTTTGACGGCACTGAGATGTTCAAATTCAAGGTCGAAGCGGCGCCCGACACGGCAGCCCAAACAAAGGTCTATACCGAATTGCTCAAGCAGACTGTGAAAGAACCATCGGATGACTTGCAGAAGCTGCTCATCGTCCTCGGCGGCAAGCTTGCCAAAACGCAGCCCCAGGTCGAAGCGGATTTGTTCAAGGAAATTGACGCGCAGGCCAAGCCCGCCAAGGAGTTCTCACTGAAACAGTACGGCGCCGACAAAAACATCTCGCTGGTGGATTATCGCGGCAAAGTCGTCTTGCTGAATTTCTGGTATCCGTTCTGCGGCCCGTGCCGGGGCGAAAATCCAAGCTTGCAAAAGGTGCTGCGCAAAGTCGGGCTGGAGAAATTCGCCATTCTCGCCATCAACGTTTACCCGACCGAAGATCAGTTTGTGTTGCCGTATGTGAAAGGTAATCGCTTCGATTTCGTCCCGCTGCATGGCAGCGAAGAGCTGGCCGATAAGGAATGGGGCGTGCGCGGCTATCCGACCAACTTTCTGATTGATCCCCAGGGCAACACGATCCATCGCCTCGGCCCAATGCGGGGCGAAGATGAAGAACGCCGGTTTGAACTGCAAATCCGCATGCTGCTGGATCGGCATTCGCGCGGGCAAAGTGCAAAGAGCAATTGATGGCATTTCGATTTCTATTCATCATTTTGACGATTGTGCCGGCCAGCATCATCGCTGCCGCGCAACCGCCGAAGCTCGTCACGGCGCGCGCGGCAGTGGTTCCCGCGCAACTCAAACCGGGCGCAAAAGCCGTGCTCACAATCACGCTCGAAATGGCCGACGACACGCACGTCAACTCAAATGCGCCGCGCGATCCGAATCTGATTCCGACCGTCTTCACGACGCAATCCACGGCTGGCATCGTCTGGGGCAAGCCGCAATATCCAGTTCCGACGGAAGTCACCGAGTGGTACGCCGACGATCCGCTGCCCGTCTATCAAAACGGAGACGTCATTGAAGTCCCGTTTACCATTGAAACCACCGCAACCGGCAAGATCATCATTGGCGGGTCGCTGCTCACGCAAGCTTGCGATCACGAGCAATGTTACCTGCCGCGCAAATTACCCATCAGCATAACGCTCCAACTTGCGGACGCAACGGCTACGCCCAAAGACAAACCGACCAACGCTCCCAACTCCGATTTCAGCTTCAACAGCGACGCAGAACTTGAGCGATTGTTGGAACAGTTGCTTAACCCTTAACCACCCCAAACACAGGAGGCTCCAATGTTCAAAAAACTCATCGCTTTGACAGGCTTATGCTTGGCGTGTGTTGTCGTTGCTCAAGCGCAATTCACCGGCGTCATCAAAGGACAGGTGGCTGACCAAAACGGCGCCAGTCTGCCCGGCGCGTCATTAACGCTGAAAGGCGCGCAGTTGCAGGGGCAAAAGGCGGCGGTGGCCGATGCCGAAGGCAATTTCATCTTTCTCGGTCTGGCGCCGGGCAATTACGAAATCGAAGTCAAACAGAATGGCTTTCAAACGGGAAAACAGGAAAGCATTCAATTACGCGCCGGGCAAACCCTGACGCTGGATTTGCGTTTGACGGTGGGCGATGTGGCGCAAACGGTGAACATTGCGGCGCGCGGTGGCGGCGAAAGCATTCCGATCATTGATACGACAAACCCGGAAATTAACTTCAACGTCAGCGGCGAATTTCTGACGAAGCTGCCGATGAGTTCGCGGCAAAATTGGGAAAGCGTCTGGTTCCTCGTCCCCGGCGCAGTAACAATTGGCACGAACGGGCCGGATGGCGTGAATTTCGATCCGGCTATCAACGGCGCGTCGTCGCGCTCGAATGCGTATCGCTTTGATGGTTTTGAAATCGGCAATTCATTCACCAATCAGGGCTGGACGACGCAATTCAGCACCGAAGCGATTCAGGATGTGCAGATCAAAACCAGCGGCAGCGACGCTTCGACGCCGCTGGGGCAGGGCGGCTTCATCAACGTCATCACCAAATCGGGCACGAACAAATACAGCGGTTCGGCAGCAGTGTTTATGCAGCCGCGCAAGTTCAACTGGACGAACGTTCCCGGCGGCACGGCGGCAGACCAAGCGTTGTATCAGCCCGATCTTTCATTTGGCGGCCCGATCAAAAAAGACCGCTTGTGGTTTTTCACGACCTATCGCCGCGTGTATCTCAACCAAGGTGTGCCGCGTTCCGCCACCGTGTTGCAGACATTTCGTGACAATGGATTTGAAGTGCCGAATTACGATTTGCAGGAGCGCAACAACCGCTTCACCGGCAAGTTGACCTACAAAGTCAGCGACAAACACACTGTCGCGTTCAATTACCTGAACGACCGTGGCGCGACGCTCAATTCGGATTCGCGAGATCTCGGCACGCAGGAAACGACGATTGATATTCAGAACGGTGGCCCGACATATCAAGTCAATTGGACTTCCACTCTCACCCCGCGCCTGCTGGTCACTTCGCAATTCGGCTACCGCAGAATCATCGGCAACATCGAAATGAATGGCGGCGAAAACCCTGCGGTCACGCGCTTTTCCGCAACGGTGCTGAGCGGCGGCAATCTGGCTGGCGCGGCGGGTTCGACGATTTTGCAATACGGCAATCGCGCGTTTGGCTTTGCCACGGGCAGCAAGGGTGTGCGTGATCATTACGATTTCACGGCGGATCTGAGTTATGCCAAGAGCGGTTGGTTGGGGCAGCACACCTTCCAAACGGGATTCCAAATGAAGCCGCGCACGCGCATTGATTCGCAAAACACTCACCCCAGCAGCGGTCTCGGCCTGGTGGAAGAGGTACGCCGGGTGAGTGCAACGGGGGCCGTGAGCTATGCACCGTTTCACCGTCAGTTCCGCAATCCGACGCAATACATTTCTATCGCTGGCATAACGCGGCAAGTTGGGTTTTACGCGCAGGACAAATGGCAGATTCTGCCGCGACTGACAGTCAATTTCGGCGCGCGGTTTGACCGGCAACAAAGTGTGGACTCATTTAAGATTCAGCGCGTCAGCACATGGTCAGCCGATCCGCGCTTCGGTGTTGCCTGGAGCCTGAACAAAAGTGGGCGCGACGTGATTCGCGTTTCATGGGGCCGCTATCACGACATCATCTATGTGCAAGCCGCGCCCAGCTTCGGTTCGCGCACGCCGGAAATCGTTGACGAGTGGGATAACAATCTGGATGGCACTTACGAAACGCGCCGCGTCACGCCAGCAGTCGGTTTGGACGGACGCATCAACGTGACCAACCGCACGGTTGATCCGAACCTGCACGCTTCGTACGAAGACTCATTCAATATCAGTTACACGCGGCAATTGCCGTGGAAGCTGGTGTTCGATGCTGGGTACGTGGACAACCGCACCAAGGAACCCGTCGGTTTGCTTGACACGAACATTATCTATGAAGCCGGTTTGTTTCGCGGTTACCGCGACGTGTCGCAAAACGCCATCTCGCAAAGCACTAACCTGCAAAACACGACCAACTATTATAAGAGCCTGCAATTCAGCCTGATCCGCAACATTGGCGGGCGCTATTCGATTTTCACCAACTACTCGTACCAAGCACAGGCCGAGCGAGGGCGCTGGGCGTATGACGATACGCGCGGTTACTTGCATCCCTCCGATTGGTTTGAGAATAACAAACTGGCCCGTCCGCACATCTTCCGGTTGAATGGCAATGTCTATTTGCCGTGGCGCTTCACGGCAGCGGCGATTTACTCGTTGCAGTCGGGGAGTTTTGGTGGGGCCTTGACGAAAACGCTGGCGGCGACCGATCCCGAAGTAACGAGGTACGGCCCCGCATCGCTGACGCTTTCCAATGGCCGTGTGGTGAACAATCCGCTGTTGACCACGGTGCGGCTGGTGGGCCCGCGCAGTCAGGGGCAACTGCAACTTCCCAATCTGCCGCGCTTGAATTTGCGCCTGGGCAAGGAATTCAAATTCAAAGAAACCCAGACGTTGGAAGCCGCCGTGGATTTCTTCAATATCACGAACAATGGCACGAAGCTGTTTTTCCAAAACGGGACGAATACGTCGCTCGCCACATTCGGCACGTATAATTCGGCGACGCAATCGCCGCGCGGCGCGCAAATGTCCGTGCGCTGGCGGTTCTGACCTCGCCGTTAAAAACACGAATGCGGCGACTTGCCCCGGCAGGTTGCCGCGTTCGTGTCTTCGGCATACACTTTGTAGCCTGAATGACATCGCCGGATTCAACAGGCGAGGTACAATCCAGCTTCTGATTCCATCGTACTCGACCTGAGGTAGCAACTTTATGAATCGTATGCAGCAATTCGCGCGCGTTTTGTTTGTCTTGGCGGCTTTGACGTTGCCCGCTTGGCCACAAGGGCTGAACCCGGTCGCCATCTCGGCCAAACTGGAACCGGCGCAGGTCAAAGCCGGCGGCAAAGCCAAAGTGCTGATCAACCTGAAACTCGATCCGGGCTGGCACGTGTATGCGTTGACGCAACCGCCGCCGCCGCGCGCGATGAAAGTCGCGGTGGATGAGAGCGGCC
>JANOWX010000758.1:0-7133 GCA_031418175.1 Acidobacteriota bacterium
GGTTGTTTTGAACGATGTGCGCAAGGGGGTAACGCGCGAAAGCGGCGACAGCATAGCCTATCGGGGCGAAACGGCGCAATTGACAGTCGCGCGCGCGCTTACTTATAGTGCGCGCGGTTTCCCAAGCAGTAAAAGCGGTCATGCAAGAGCACTCCAACTCCATTGCGCAAACTGAATTGCCGTCCTGGTGCGGGACGGGTTGCGCGATCTGTGTGCTAGAGGTAGGACAGACTTTAGTCTGTCCTACGCCTGAACTATCGGTGGAAACAATAGGACAGACTGAAGTCTGTCCTACGGCGCCGCCGCATGAACGCGCGCAATGCTGCAACACGGGCTGTTTGATCTGCGTGCGCGATTATCCCGAGTTGTTGCAGACCGCACCCGACGCACAGGCGTTGCAGTTGCTTGCAGCCATCGAAACGGCGCAGCAATCTGTCGGGAACTATTGAGCAAGAACGTCACGAAGCTCCGTTGAGACGTTTTCAGCGGGTACTCTCTCTCCACTCTGTTTTCGTAAAAACAACCATTACAAGGAGACACTATGGCTGCTGAAGGCAAAGAGTCGAACAGTGCTGAGGCGTACAAGCCTTATATCCCCGCGTCCAGTAACATTGCCGAATTCACGCTGCGCACCATCGTATTGGGCGCGCTCTTCGGAATCATCTTCGGCGCGTCCACGGTCTATCTGGCGCTCAAGGCCGGGTTGACGGTGTCGGCTTCGATCCCGATTGCGGTGCTGGCGATTGCGGTCTTCAAACGCATCGGCAAATCCACCATCCTCGAAAACAACATCGTGCAAACCATCGGCTCGGCGGGCGAATCGGTCGCCTCCGCCGTAGCCTTCACGATTCCGGCGCTGATCTTTCTGACGAACGGCGAAGCCTTCTTCAACTACTTCAACATCTTTTCGCTCTCCATTGTCGGCGGCATCCTGGGTGTGCTGATGATGGTGCCGCTGCGCCGCTCGCTGATTGTCAAAGAGCACGGCGTGCTGCCCTATCCCGAAGGCACGGCTTGCGCCGATGTGCTGATCGCCGGTGAAAAAGGCGGCTCGTTTGCGGGCAAGGTGTTTGCCGGGCTGGGTATCGCAGTCGCCTATAAATCGCTGATGAGCATTTTCGGCCTCTGGAAAGAAACGCCGACGGCGCAGGCCTCGCACGCTTCCAGCTTTCCGAACGCGAGCATCAGCGCCGAGATCACGCCGGAATATCTGGGTGTGGGCTACATCATCGGGCCGCGCATCGCTGGTGTGCTGGTGGCGGGCGGCGTGCTGTCGTACCTGGTGCTGATCCCGCTCATCACCTTCATCGGCGACGCGCTGCCGGGCGTGCTGAAACCGGGTGTGGGTCAGACGCTGATACGCGATATGTCGCCGTCGCAGATTCGCCTGGGTTATGTGCGCTATATCGGCGCGGGCGCGGTGGCGGCGGCGGGCTTGATTACGCTGCTGCGCACCATGCCCACGATCATCGCGGCCTTCAAGGAAAGCTTCAAAAGTTTGAGCGATATGAAATCCGGCGTGGCCGTGTCGCGCACCGAACGCGAAATCCCGATCACTTACGTGATTCTTGGTTCGCTGGCGTTGGTGTTCGTGGTCGCGCTGCTGCCGCAACTGCCGGGCAATACCATCGCCGGCAGATTATTGATGGGCGTGATGGTGGTGGTCTTCGGCTTCTTTTTCGTCACCGTCAGTTCGCGCATCACCGGCCTGATCGGCAATTCATCGAATCCGATCTCGGGCATGACCATCGCGACGCTGATGGCGACCTGCTTGATCTTCGTCAGCCTGGGTTGGAACGGCGACGCCTATCAATCGCTAGCGCTGGCCGTGGGCAGTCTGGTTTGCATCGCCGCCGCGATTGCGGGCGCGACCAGCCAGGATTTGAAGACGGGTTACATCGTCGGCGCGACCCCGTTTTATCAACAGATTGGCCTGATTATCGGCGTGGTGGTTTCGACCTTCGTCATTGGCTGGACGTTGCAGGCGCTGGATCATTCGATGCAATTCCAGGGCATCGCCCACGCCATCGGCTCCGAAAAACTGCCCGCGCCGCAAGCGACGCTGATGGCGACGATTATCAAAGGGCTGCTGGCGCGCGATCTGCCGTGGGGGCTGGTCTTCGTCGGCATGTGTATTTCGATTGTGGTCGAATTGTGCGGCGTGCGCTCGCTTTCGTTTGCGGTCGGCGCGTACCTGCCGATTTCAACCACCGCGCCTATCTTTGTCGGCGGCCTGATGCGCGCCTGGGCGGATCGCATGAGCGGCGCGCAGAGCAGCAACGCGCACGGCGAATCCGAAGTTACTTCGGGTATGCTTTACAGCACTGGTCTGGTCGCGGGCGGTTCGTTGACCGGCGTGCTGATCGCGCTGCTCAGCGGCGTCGAAAAGACGATCATCGTGGACGGCCAGCCGAAATCTGTATCGGTCATTCAGTACGTGCTGGATACGGTCGGGGTGCACGGCTGGGAACGGCTGGGGCGCGTTTCCGATCTGATCGGCATTCTCTTTTTCGCGGGGCTGTGCTTCTTGCTGTTGCGCACGGCGCGGCAACCGTTGGAGGCCTAAACGAACGGATGTTGGCTAAGTCAGGTTGGGATGTGTCAGTAGCCCGCGCGTGAGCAAGGGCTGGCTTCTGCCAATAAAGCCCTTGCTCACGCGCGGACTACTGACACGCCATCCCATTCGATTTAGCCACTACCAACGAACGGAGGCAGTATGGCAACACCGGCAATGGATTTTATACAGCAGCCTTTGCACCGCCCTTTGCCGACCGGCAAGGTCAGCTTCGAGGAGTTTATCGAATGGTGCGATGAAGACATCCGCGCGGAGTGGGTGGATGGGGAGATTGAACTTATGCCTTCACCGGTTTCCATCGGTCATCAAAACGTCCTCGCCTTCATCGAAAAAACGCTGGGCGGATTCATTGAGCTACGCGGCTTGGGCCAAACCGTTTTCGCGCCTTACAAGATGAAACTCGCTAGCATTTCACGCGGGCGCGAGCCGGATTACATCTTCGTCAAACAAGCGCGCACACATTTGCTTACACGCAACTACCTTGATGGCCCGGCAGACCTCGCCATCGAGATCGTTTCGCCGGAAAGTAAAAAACGTGACCGCAAGATCAAGTTTGAAGAATATGCGTTGGCGGGCATTCCCGAATACTGGCTGATTGATACCGACAAGCAGACAGCGGAGTTTTATCTGCTGGGCACGACCGGCCATTATCAACCGCTACCGCTGGATAAGGACGGTTGCTATCACTCGACCGTCGTCAACGGCTTTTGGTTGCGTGTGGCGTGGTTGTGGCAGAGGCCGCTGCCGAATTTCCTGGACGTACTGCGTGAGTTGAAGGTTCTATGAGCATATCTTTTTTTGGAGGCACTCAATGACAGACAACAACTGGTCAATTCCCCCACGCCGCAACTTCCTGCTCGGTTTGGGCGCGGGCCTCGCGGCATCTGCATTCACCCCGCCATTGCTTTTCGCACGCGCACGCCAAGCCGACAAGCCCATCCTGATGGGCGCGGGCAATCACCGCTACGAATGGGTGCGCGGCTGGGGCAAGCTGCCCGACGGGATGAAATACGGCAGCACGCACGGCGCGGTGCAGGTGGACGCCCGGAACAACGTTTACGTCAACACCGACACCGAGCACGCCATCATCGTCTTTGACGAGAACGGCAAATACATCCGCTCCTTCGGCAAAGACTGGAAGGCCGACAAGGACGGCAACGGCACGCACGGCATGCTGTTGCGCAAAGAGGGCGGCAAGGAATTCATCTATCTGACCAATCTCTATCGCGCCGAATTCGCCAAGCTGACGCTGACGGGCGAACCGGTTTGGGTGCAGGGTTGGCCAGAAAAATCCGGCGTCTACCAATCCAAAGCGCAGTTCCGCCCGACCGGCATTGCCGTCGCGCCGAACGGCGATTTTTACGTGACGGATGGCTACGGCCAGAACTACATCCATCGTTACAACGCCAAGGGCGAATACCAAAACACCTGGGGCGGCAAGGTCACCAAGGAGAACCCAAAAGAAGACGGCAAGTTCAACACGCCGCACGCCATCATTGTGGACACGCGCACCAATCCGGCGACGGTGCTGGTGACCGACCGCGCGCTGCATCGCTTGCAATGGTTCACGCTGGCAGGCAAACACGTCAAAACGCTCGACGGTTCCGAAAACGATTTCCTGCGCTTCCCGGCGACCCTGCACATCCGGGGCAATGATTTGGTGATCGGCGATCTGGCCGGCCGTGTGACGATCTTGGACAAAGAGAACAAACTCGTCACGCATCTGGGCGATCAGATGGATACCAATCTGCGTCAGAAAAACACGCTCAAACCGGAGCAGTGGCTGGAAGGCAAATTCGCTTCGCCGCACGGGGTGACGTGGGACAACAAGGGCAATCTGTATGTCGAAGAGTGGATGCTGGCCGGGCGTGTGATTAAGTTGAAACGTGTAAAATAGGGTCACGGAAGACGCGGCAAGCTTGCTGGCAGCCGCGTCTTCCCTTACCGGAGGAAGTATGAATCTTCAAACAGGCACGCTTGAGGTTACTGGAATAAATCCAAAGGTACTGATTTCGCTCGACCAACGAGCGAAAGCGATTGGCACAACCGCAGAAGCCTACGTGCGCAAGTTAATCGAACAGGATTCCGCGCAGTTCGACTTCACGCCCGAGCAATTTGAAAAGCTACGGCAAGAGGTACTGGCTGGCGGCGAGCAAATCCGGCAGGGCAATTGTTCACGGTATGACAGCGTTGACGAAATGATGGACGAGATCGAGGCGACCATTCAGGCACGGCGGGCCTGACAGTAAGGACGGAGGGGGTTTCGTGAGAAAAGTCGTCATCTCTGAATTCGCCAAAGAAGACCTTTACCAAATCAGCGGCTATGTCGCGCAGTACAGTCCGACTGCCGCCACGCGGCTGATGAAAAAGTTTCGGAAGCAATTTGATTCGCTTGCCAACTTTCCGCAGTTGGGCCGTGAACGCAACGATCTCGCCATCGGCATCCGCTGTCTGGTGATGGACAGTTACCTGATTTTCTACCAACCCGCCGATCCTGATGATGAGGATACGACCATTGAAATCTGGCGCGTGCGGCACGGCGCGCAAGAGCTGTCGGACTGGCTGTCCGACCTTTGAGAGAAAACTATGCATCACCCATCCCTGAACCTGTTGAGTATCATTCTCGCCGCAACCTGTTTCGCGTCTGTCCAAGCGCAACAACCAACCCCCATCGAATACGAGGGCAGCGAGCAAATGATTCCGATGCGCGATGGCGTCAAACTCTACACCGCCATCTGCACGCCCAAAAACCAAAGCGCGCCGCTGCCCATCCTGATGACGCGCACGCCGTATGGCCCCAGTCCCGGACGCTGCCGCAGCCTGCCGTTCGCCAACAAAGAACTGGTCGCCGACGGCTACATCTTCGTCACGCAGGACATTCGCGGGAAGTACAAGTCCGAAGGCGAATTCATGATGAACCGGCCCGCGCTGACCAAGCGCGACCGCCGCGACACCAAGGCCGTGGATGAGAGCAGCGACACCTACGACGCGGTTGATTGGCTGGTCAAAAACATCCCCAACAACAACGGGCGCGTCGGCATCTTCGGCGTCTCGTATCCCGGCTGGCTCGCGGTCGTGCCGCTGCTCGAACCGCATCCCGCGCTAAAAGCCCTGTCGCCACAGGCCGCGATGAATGACACCTGGATGGGTGACGACTTCTTTCATCAGGGCGGCTTCCGGCTGGCTTATGGTTATGAGTACGTTTATGGCGTCGAGAACACCAAGGGCGGTGACAATCCGACGTTCAACACCTACGACATGTACGAGTGGTATTTGAAGCAGGGCGCGCTCTCGAATTTCATCACGCCGCGCCTGCCGACGTGGAAGGCCTTTATCGAACATCCGAGTTATGACGCCTATTGGCAAGCGCGTTCGGCAGTGTTGTATTTGAAAGACGTGACCGTGCCGACGCTGCACGTGGCCGGCTGGTTCGACCAGGAAGACTTTTACGGGCCGATGAAGGCCTACAGCAAACTCGAACTGAATGACAACCAGAAGATGAATTTCCTGGTCGCCGGCCCCTGGAATCACGGCGGTTGGGGCGGGCCGGGCGACAAGCTCGGCAACATTGAATTCAAACAAGCCACCGGGCCGCACTTCCGCGAAAAGATCGAAGCGCCGTTTTTCGCCTACCACCTGCACGGCAAAGGCGCGGGCCAGTTCCCCGAAGCGCAGACCTTCCAAACCGGCAGCAACGAATGGAAGAGCTATGACCAATGGCCGCCGCTGAATTTGACGACGACGCGCAAGCTATACTTTCACGCCAACGGCAAACTGTCTTTCGACGCGCCCACCGACACCAGCAACAAGGCCTTTGACAGTTACGTTTCCGATCCCAAACACCCGGTGCCCTATCGCAAACGCCCGATTGAGCCGACCTACTTCCGCAAAGGCTCCGGCTGGAATGCCTGGCTGATGGAAGATCAGCGCTTTGTGGATGGCCGCCCCGACGTGCTGACCTGGGAGACCGACACGCTGCAACAGGATGTGACCGTGTCGGGTGAAATCACGGCGCAGCTTTTCGCCGCGACCAGTGGCACCGACAGCGATTGGATCGTCAAGCTGATTGACGTTTATCCCGAAGAGATTGCTGACAACCACAAAATGGGCGGCTACCAATTCATGCTGGCGGGCGAAGTCATGCGCGGGCGCTATCACAAAAGCTTCGAGAAACCGCAGCCGCTCGTGCCGAACAAGCCGGCCGAGTTCAACGTGTATCTGATCCACAAAGACCACAGCTTCAAAAAAGGCCACAAGATCATGGTGCAAGTGCAAAGCACCTGGTTCCCCGTGATTGATCGCAACCCGCAGAAGTACGTCGAGAATATTTTCAAAGCGACGGATGCGGATTACATCGCGGCGACACAGCGGATTTACCGGTCGAAGGCGCTGGCTTCGCACATCAAGTTGCCGGTGGTAAAGTGACGCCTGCTGGAAAGGAGAGGAATTATGTCTACATCTGTTCAACTGGCGCACCATCTCTTCACCGTGGCGGATTATCACCGGATGCTTGAAACAGGTGTGCTCGACGAAGACAACCAGGTTGAGTTATTGAATG
>JANOWX010000759.1:0-9989 GCA_031418175.1 Acidobacteriota bacterium
CCTAAGTACGCCGGCAACCAAGTTCTTTGAGAGAAAGCGGACGGCGCCACGTAGTAACGAATTTATTCGTTTTGTGCTGCGACCAGGACTGAACGATTGAAATCGTTACTACGTGGTGGCATCCCCTTTCTCTCAAGCGACTTAATTGCCAGGGTGCTAAGCAGTCTTTGTGACGCTGCGCGCGCCGGTCACATAACTAACAAATCACTTTATTCCGAGGAATATCATCATGGCTGTGAACAAATCCTTTCTGATCGTTGACGATTCAACCACCATGCGCCAGCTCATCATCATGACGTTGAAGAAGCTCGGCTGTACCTCAGTGATTGACGCGCCGAATGGCGTCGTAGCATTGGAAAAACTGGCCGCCAACCGGGTGGACATCGTCTTCACCGACATTGATATGCCCGAAATGAACGGGCTGGAATTCATCGAACGGGCGCGCCCGCTTTATGCCAATTTGCCCATCGTCATCCTCTCGACGCACGGGAATGACGACATGCGCGACAAAGGCCTGGCGCTCGGCGCAAATCACTATTTGACCAAACCGCTCTCGGGCCTGGCCGTCACCGATGTGCTGGAACAAATCTTCCCCGATATAGAGATCTAGCCCTGCCCGAACCCGACTGGCGTGCATCCGCTAACCGCTTTCGCTTTGGCCGTTGGCCGGCTCAGTGCTGGCCAAACCCGCCCGTAGACCGCGTATGAAGCAAGAAAATCATATTCTCATTCAAGCGTTAAACCAGCTACGGCATGACATCTGCGCGCCGTTACCAATTGAGCCAGAGGTGCTGGATCAAGTGGTCACTGTCCTGGCCTCGCTCAACGCCCAACTCGACCAACGCGACCAACGCGACCAACGCGAAACGCAGCCGCAACTCAAGCCGCTTTTCTCGCAACTGCTGGCCGGCGTGCAAAGCTTGCAGTCCCAGCCCGCGCAGGCGTCCGAACTAACTTCCGAACTAACTTCCGAACTAACTGAGGCTTTGGGCGCGGCCTTCAGCGCGGCTGAGCAATCATTGAACGGCGCCCAGGACGGCGCAGCCGCAGTGCAACAGGCCACGCAGTCTTTGGCAGCACTGCTCGACAGTGCGCAGGCCGCGGCCCCAGCGGCAGCCGCGCCTATCACCTCTGAAACTGCCAGCCTCGAAACAGCCAGTGAAGATAGCGAAGAAGCAGAAATGCTGGCCAGTCTGGTCAATGAATTCCTGATCGAGAGCTATGAGAATCTGGATCAACTCGACCGCGATTTGGTCACGCTGGAACAAGACCCGGCGGCCAAAAACACGCTGGCCAGCATCTTCCGCACGATTCATACCATTAAAGGCACCTGCGGTTTCTTTGGCTTCGGCAAGCTGGAAGCGGTGACGCACGTGGGTGAAAACATGCTGAGCCGCTTGCGTGACGGCAAATTGCAAATCAGCGCCGAACGCACGACCGGCTTGCTGGCGCTGGTGGACGCCGTGCGCCAGATGCTGGGCAACATTGAGGCCACGCGCACCGAAGGCGACGCCGATTATGCGCCACTGATCGCCATGCTGACGGCCTTGAATCAAGACCAACCCGCGCCGCCGCCGGTTAAGGCTGCCGCTCAAACGAAACCCGCCGCCAAACAGCCCGCGCCATTCGCCGCGAGCAAGGGCGCCAACGCAGGCTGGGCCGAACCGGAATTGATATTGAGCGCCGCGCCTGCGCCGCTCGTGCTGACGGAACAGCCTGCCGTGCGAGCCGCCGCCAACGAAAGCGCGCCCGCCCACGCCGCGACCGCCAATGCCGCGCTGGTCGAAGCGAGCGCGCCCAGTGCGCCGGCGGGCTCGAGCGTGGCCGATAACAGCATTCGTGTGGATGTCGGCTTACTGGACGTGCTGATGAATCTGGTCGGCGAATTGGTGCTGGCGCGCAACCAGATTTTGCAACACGCCGCGACGCAAACCGACGCCGGCTTCACCACGACAATGCAGCGGCTGAACCTGATTACCACCGAGTTGCAGGGCGGCGTGATGAAAACGCGCCTGCAACCCATCGGCAACATCTGGAGCAAGTTCCCGCGCGTGGTGCGCGATCTGGCCGTCGCCTGCGGCAAGAAAATCGCCATCGAACTCACCGGCAAAGAAACCGAGATGGATAAAACCATCATCGAGGCGATCAAAGACCCACTCACGCATCTGGTGCGCAATTCCGCCGACCACGGCATCGAATTGCCCGCCCTGCGTCTGCAACGCGGCAAGTCCGCCGAAGGCCACATCCACCTGCGCGCCTATCACGAAGGCGGCCAGGTCAACATCGAAATTTCTGACGACGGCGCCGGGATCGATCCCGCCAAGCTCAAACAGCGCGCCCAGGAACGTGGCCTGATCACCGGCGCACAGGCCGCCCGCATGAGCGACCGCGAGGCCGTCAACCTGATCTTCCTGCCCGGTTTCTCAACCGCCGAAAAAGTCACCAACATCTCGGGGCGCGGCGTCGGCATGGACGTGGTCAGAACCAACATCGAGAAAATCGGCGGCACGCTCGATATTCAAAGCCAGCTCGGCGCGGGCTCGACGATCAAGATCAAAATTCCGCTGACGCTCGCCATCATTCCGGCGCTGCTCATCACCAGCGGCGGCGACCGTTTCGCCATCCCGCAAGTCAGCCTGCTGGAACTGGTGCGGCTCGAAAGCGAACAGGCGCGCACAGCCATCGAATTGATTCACGGCGCGCCGGTTTACCGCTTGCGCGGCAAGCTGCTGCCCTTGGTTTACCTGAATCACGAATTGCAAATCGGGGAATTGCAAATCGGGGAATTGCGCAGCGGGCGTGACGCGGCGGCGGACAGCGGCGGCACAGCCGTCAACATCGTCGTCCTGCGCGCCGAAGAGCGGCAGTTCGGCCTGGTCGTGGATGCGATCAACGATACCGAAGAGATCGTGGTCAAACCGCTCGGCAAACAGTTGAAAGGCGTCACCGCCTTTGCCGGGGCCACGATCATGGGCGATGGCAAAGTCGCGTTGATTTTAGATGTCATGGGCGTGGCGCAACGCGCCGGTGTGGTGTCGGCCGTGCGTGACCGCGCGCTGGCCGAAAGCAGCGCGCAAAATCACGACGCCGCCCACGACCGCCAAAGCCTGTTGCTCTTCGGGCTTGGCAGTCAGGGCCGCATGGCTGTGCCGCTGGCGCAGGTTGCGCGCCTGGAAGCGATTCCCAGCGCGTCCATCGAACGCGCCGGTCAGCAGGAAGTCGTGCAGTATCGCGGCCAGATCATGCCGCTGCTCAGACTGTCTCAGATTTTCAGTTACGACGGCCCGGCGGCGCCCACGGCCGCGACACTGGCGGTGATCGTTTACTCGGGGCCAACGCGCTCCATCGGGTTGGCTGTGGATCAGATCATAGACATCGTCGAAGAGACCGTCACCAACCAGCACACCTCGCAACGCGCGGGCGTGCTGGGCACAGCCATCATCCAGCAACGCGTGACCGAACTGCTGGATGTGCCGGCCATCATTCAAGCTCATGCGCCGGATTGGTACGAGCAAGACTTTGGCGGCACGGCGCAGTTCGCGGCGGCTGGCGGTCAAAACATTGACAGCCGCGCAACAGCTTCAAACGAGACCCGGCAAACCCAACCGGTTCCCCCCACGGCTTTGGCAGCAATTGGTAGGGCTGCGGAGCTACAAGCAGCTATCTAATCGGAACAACTATGTTTGGAACACGGTCAAAGTATCCAGCACTGGCGACCAGATGCAACTGAGTACACCGGCAACTAAGTTCTTTGAGAGAAAAAGACGCAACCACGTAGTAACGATTTTAATCGTTCAGTCCTGGCCGCAGCACAAAACGAATAAATTCGTTACTACGTGTTGCCGTCCGCTTTCTCTCAAAGAACTTAGTTGTCGTTGTACTGTGTGTGCCAAGCTTGCTTGTTTCGATTTAGTTGAAGGAGAAATGAAATGATTCGACTTGGTGATCTGAAATATAAAAGTAAATTGACCCTGCTGACGGGCGTTTTTGTGGCGGGCTTTCTGCTGCTTACGACAGTGGCTTTTACCACCATCAATCTGATCAAGGTGAATGGCCCGGTCTATGCCGAGATTGTGCAAGGCAAAGACATCATCGCTGACATCCTGCCCCCGCCGCTCTATATCGTCGAAGCTGAAAAGCTCGCCAATGAACTGCTGCTGGAAGCCAGCCCCGCCAAACGCGCGGCACTGGAGCAGGAATTTCGCGCGAAAAAACAGTAGTACGAAGACCGCCAAGCCTACTGGACGGCCAATCTCAAAGACGGCAAGTTGAAAGAGAACCTGCTCAACAAAGCCGGGCAGCCCGCGCGGGCTTTCTTTGCCGCCGCCGAACAAACGTTTTTGCCGCTGGCGCTGAAGGGGAATCTGGGGCAAGCCGCGCGCGTGTCCAAAACCAGCCTGACTCCCAAATTCGAGGAGCACCGCGCGGCCATCGTTGAAACCGCCGCACTGGCCGAGGCCTGGAACAAGGGCAATGAACAAAATGCCGCGCAGGTTATCCAGGCGCGCAGCACGCTGCTGATCGGGCTGGGGCTGGGGCTGCTGAGCGCGGCGGTCTTGCTGGCGGTGTTCATCGGACGCGGCATCTTGAAATCTTTGAACAGCGCGGTGCAAGTCTTGGAAGTGGTGGCCGCCGGCGATTTGCGCCCCCGGCTCGAACTCGACACCAAGGACGAGATGGGCCAGTTGGGCCGCGCGCTCAATCAGGCGCTCGACTCCATGCAGGGCCTGTTGCGCAGCATCGGCCAGAACGCGCAAATCCTGGCCAGCGCCGCCGAGGAATTGACCGCCAACGGCCAGCAGATGGGCCAGAACATGGACGACACCTCGGCGCAGGCCGTCGTCGTTTCGGCCGCCGCCGAAGAGGTCAGCAGCAATGTCAACACCGTCGCCGCCGCCACCGAAGAAATGACCGCCAGCATCAAAGAGATCGCGCGCAACGTCAGCGAGGCAGCGAATGTCGCCAGCGCCGCCGTCGAGGCCGCCGAAGCGACGAACATTATGGTCGCGCGGCTGGGCACATCGAGCGCCGAAATCGGCAATGTCATCAAGGTCATCACTTCGATTGCCGAACAAACCAACCTGCTCGCGCTCAACGCCACCATCGAAGCGGCGCGCGCGGGCGAAGCCGGCAAAGGTTTCGCGGTCGTCGCCAACGAAGTCAAGGAACTGGCCAAGGAAACCGCCAAAGCCACCGAAGAGATCGGGCGCAAAGTCGGCGGCATTCAAACCGACACCACCGAATCCGTCGCGGCGATCAATCAAATCAACCAGATCATCCACCAGATCAGCGACATTCAAACGGCCATTGCCGGCGCGGTCGAAGAGCAAACCGTCACCACCAATGAGATCAACCGCAATATCGTCGAAGCGGCGCGCGGCAGTTCGGAAATCGCCAGCAACATTCAGAGCGTCGCCCAAGCGGCGCAAACCGTGCGCTCCGGCGTAACCGACGGCCAGGCGGCCACCCACGAACTCTCGCGCATGGCGCAAGAACTGCAACAACTGATCAGTCAGTTCCGCTATGACAACACGGCGGCCAGCTCCGGCGCCAATTTCCAGCAGCTCGGCAGCGCCCCGGAGCACGCCTTGCGCCCGTTTGAGAAAAGCGCGCTGACGCCTGCGCTGGCTGAACGTTAAAGCGGGCCACACAACATTGGGACAGGTAGGACAGACTTTTAGTCTGTCCTATCGCTACGGACAGACTAAAGTCTGTCCTACTCTTTGAGGAACTTTATGGCAGCCGTACAACAGTTTTGCACTTTCTATTTGGACAATCTTTTCCTGGGCGTGGAAGTGCTCAGGGTTCAGGAAGTCATCCGCTATCAAGAGATGACGCGCGTGCCGTTGGCCTCGGAGGTAATCAAAGGCTTGATCAACTTGCGCGGCCAGATCGTCACCGCCATTGATTTGCGGCGGCAGTTGCAATTGCCGGAGCGCGCCGCCGGACGGCACCCGATGAATGTCGTGCTTCGCACCGACGAGGGGGCGGTCAGTTTGCTGGTGGACGAGATCGGCGATGTCCTGGAAGTCAACGCAGCGCAGTTCGAACATCCGCCCGAGACGCTGCACGGCTCAGCGCGTGCAATGGTGCGCGGTGTTTACAAACTCAAGCAGCAACTCTTGCTGATTCTGGACACCGAAAAAGCACTGGCGCTCGACGCTGCCCACAACCTGCGCAATGAAGCGCTACCGCGCACGGGCACAAATTGAGCTTTGCTCAACACAAAGGATCAAAGTGGCAAAGGGGCAATGAACTCCGTTTGGTTCAGACCTTTAATCCTTTGACCCTTTGTCTCTTTGTGTTGAAGCTGCTCAGCGGACATTTTCAGAGGAGACACACATGCGTGCACTGGTGATTGATGATTCCAAAACCATGCGAATGATCGTCAGCAAGATTTTGCGGGAGGGCGGCTTTGAGATATTCGAAGCCATCCACGGCCGGGCTGGCCTTGAGCGTCTCGCTGAAACCGGCCCGCTCGACCTGGTCCTGGTGGATTGGAATATGCCGGAGATGAACGGCTATGAGTTCTTGTTGGCGGTGCGCGCCGAGCCGCGCTTTGACGACATGCGCGTGATGATGGTCACCACCGAAACTGAAATCGAACACATGCTGCAAGCCCTGGCAGCAGGCGCGAACGAATACGTCATGAAGCCCTTCACGAAAGACAGCATCAACGAAAAGCTCAGCCTCATGGGTATGCAATTGGCTGGCCTAGATGAATGGCGCGCGGCGGCGTAAACCGGCCTTGGCAAGGATGGCTGAATGATGCAAAAGATTCGCGTGTTAGTGGTGGATGACGCGGTGGTGGTGCGGCGCATGGTCGCGGATACGATCGCGGCCGACCCGGAACTCGAAGTCGCGGGCACGGCGGCGAATGGGCGCATCGCGCTGGCCAAGCTGACCCAACTCAAACCGGACCTCGTCGTGCTGGATGTCGAGATGCCGGACATGGACGGCTTGGAAACCTTAAAAGCCCTGCGGCAAACGCATCCTCGCCTGCCGGTCATTATGTTCAGCACGCTGACTGAGCGCGGCGCCGTGGCCACGCTCGAAGCCTTGACCCTCGGCGCCAATGATTACGTGACCAAACCCGCCAACGTCGGCAGCGTCGCCTTGGCGCTGCAACGCCTGCGCGCAGAGTTGCTGCCCAAAATCAAGGCGCTTTGCCCGCACCTAATGCCCCGCAAGCCGCTGTTGCCAGCGCACCCAGCCAACAACGGCGCAATTGAAATTCCACCACCACCGGCCCAACCGGTCACACGCCCTGCCCTAGCGCGCGGCCCGCTGCACCCGGTCGAAATTCTGGCGATTGGTGTTTCGACCGGCGGGCCCAATGCGCTGGCGGAACTGTTGCCGGCCTTGCCCGCCGACTTTCCGGTGCCGGTGGTGATCGTGCAGCACATGCCCGCGCTGTTCACCAAACTGTTGGCCGAACGGTTACATGCCAAGTCGGCCTTGAATATTCGTGAGTGCATCGCCGGTGAAGTGTTGCGGCCCGGCCACGTTTGGATAGCGCCCGGCGGCCAGCACATGGTGGTCGAGCGCGGCAATGGACAAGTGCGGCTGGGGACGCAGCAGGAAGCGCCTGAAAATTCCTGCCGCCCGGCCGTGGATGTGCTCTTCCGCTCGGTGGTCAAAGCCTATGGCGCGGGCACGCTCGCCCTGGTGCTGACGGGCATGGGGCGCGACGGCTTGCGCGGCTGCGAACTGATTCACCGCGCCAACGGCCAGATTCTGACGCAGGATGAGGCCAGCAGCGTGGTTTGGGGCATGCCCGGCGCCGTGGCGCAAGCCGGTTTGGCAGACAAGGTGCTGCCGCTCAATCAACTGGCGCCTGAAATAATGCGCCGCGTCCACCGCGAAGCTGCGCGATCAAGTTCGCTATAAGGGGCAATACTGGAATTTGTGTGGGTTTGGAAGAAAGGTTTTGCGGCTCCGCCGTCTGATGTGCGGAAGGTCTGTGACCTTCCGGTAACGCCCACCCTTTTTCTTCCGGGACTACGCCCCAACAGCCGGGGCGTAGCCCCGGAAGAATGAACAATCGCCTGCGGAAGGTCACAAACCTTCCGCACATCAGGCGGCGGAGCCGCGCAGCAGCGGACACACCCACAAACTTTCCAGTAGCGCCATAAGGCGTAAACTGCGAGAAGCAAAACCATGACGATCAAAAGTGCAGACTTTGACTACCTTAGCACCCTGGTGCGCGAGCGCTCGGCCATCGTGCTCGAAACAGGCAAAGAATATCTGGTCGAAGCCCGCTTGACCCCGTTGGCCAGCCGTGAGGGTTTTGGCAGCTTGGAGGCCTTCGTCGCGCATTTGCGCGCCCAGCACTTCAACGGCACGCATCGCAAGGTGGTGGAAGCGATGACCACCAACGAGACCACTTTCTTCCGCGATCTCAATCCCTTCGATATGCTCAAAAAGGTGATCTTGCCGGCGCTGCTCGAAAAGCGGCAGGCGGCGCGCAGTTTGACCATCTGGTCGGCTGCCTGTTCAAGCGGCCAGGAACCTTACAGCATTGCCATGCTGATCCGCGAAAACTTTCCGGTGCTGGCGAGTTGGGACGTGCGCATTCTGGCCACCGATATTTCGCAAGAAATGTTGGCGCGCACGCGCGCGGGCCGTTATAACCAAATGGAAATCAATCGCGGCCTGCCCGCTACCTTGCTGGTGAAACACTTCGAACGGCAAGGCCTGGAATGGCAGATCAAAGCTGACTTGCGTGCGATGTTGGAAGTGCGGGAACTGAATTTAGCCGAGCCCTGGACGCCGCTTCCGGCGGTGGATGTCATCTTTATCCGCAATGTCTTGATCTATTTCGATGTCGAAATGAAAAAGCTCATCCTGCGCAAGTTGCGGCAAGTGCTCAAGCCCGGCGGCTACCTTTTCCTCGGCGGCGCCGAGACGACGTTGAACCTGGACAGCGCTTTTACACGCGTCAACTATGACAAGGCCATTTGTTATCAAGTGTAGAGGAGATGTATGCAATTTATGGAAACCGAAATCAGACAGATCACGAAAATGATCTGGAACTCCATGCTCGACCGCGAGTTGATGCCCGGCACAGGCGCGGACTGGCCAGCCGTTCCTGTGTTGATGGGGTCGGTGCACCTGCGCGGGGATTGGGAGGGCGCCGTGACGCTCAATTGTTCAGCCACCCTGGCGCGCCAACTGGCCGCCATCCTCTTCGACATCCCGGAACAAAACACGACCGCTGAACAAACCCTCGACGTCATGGGCGAACTGGCCAACATCGTGGGCGGCAACATCAAGGGCCTGTTGCCGCAACATAGCCAACTCTCGCCCCCTGCGGTCACCGAAGGCATTGATTATTTGGCTTTGCTGCCGGGCGGCCAAGTCATTAGCAAAGTCGCTTTTGAATGCCTGGGCGAACCCATGTTTGTCGTCTTGCTCAGAAACGAGCAGCACTAAAGCAGACCACTCGAGATTGGCACACCGGGGAGGGCACTGTCCCAATGTTGTGTGGTTCGATTTAGCGCGGGCGGTACGAAGAGCGCTAGCGACCAGGTCCTGCGGCTGTTGTAGTCTGTCGCTACCGCTCCCCGCACCGCTCCGCTCCGTCCCCTAAACCCAAATGAAACTGTGAACTCAGCCAAGCGGCCCGCGCGCCTTCCCGACACGGGTGTCTGATTCCCGACACCGCAAACTCAAACCAAACCACCAAAGAAAAACGCGCCGCTGCGTTGGCCGCCGTAAACACGCGGTTTAGCGGCGTTGTTTGCCGTAATCTGATTTGGCATTGCGCTTGCACACCGACTTGCTGGCCGGCTTACCACGATGAGCCGGTCGCATCTGGTCCCTGGCCGGACAGCCACGACTGTCCGGTCAACCCCCGCGCCGCGAAGCTGGATTACGATTGTTCGTCCACGCATTGAATTAAGGATTCAGCGGCAAATGTAGGACAGACTTTAGTCTGTCCTTGCTTGCCAATAAACACAGCTCGGACAGACTAAAGTCTGTCCTAC
>JANOWX010000760.1:0-5885 GCA_031418175.1 Acidobacteriota bacterium
CCGCCACGCCCGCACGCTGGAAGCGGTGCGTACCCAGGTTATTCATCCAGCTTGAGTTTGAAACGTTCGGCCATGCGATACAGCGTGCGCCGGTCAATCTGCAAAACCTCGGCCGCCTTGGTGCGATTGCTTGCGACGGCATCAAGCACGTAAATCAAATAACGCCGCTCCAATTCTTCCAACGAAGGCAAGTCCGCAAACAGGCGCGCTTCCGGCAATGCTGGCGCGGCGGCTTCGACGCCACGCAAACGTGCGGGCAAATCCTCCGGCGTGATGAGCGCGCCGCGCGCGTGCAATACGGCGTGTTCGATGGTGTTTTCCAATTCGCGCACGTTGCCGGCCCAGGCGTAATGACGCAGCGTTTCGAGCGCGCCTTCCGCCAGTGTCACGCGCTTGCCCGTTTCGCGGCAAGTGCGTTGCAAGAAATGGTGCGCGAGCAGCGGGATGTCTTCGCGCCGTTCGCGCAGCGGCGGCACGCGCAACGTGATGACGCTCAGCCGGTAATACAAATCTTCGCGGAAGCGGCCGGCTTTGACTTCGTCTTCCAACGTGCGGTTGGTGGCGGCCACGACGCGCACATTAACTTTGACCGGCTTGCTCGAACCGATGCGGCGAATTTCGCTTTCCTGCAAGGCGCGCAACAGCTTGACCTGCAAGGCGGGCGAGGTCTCGCCGATTTCATCCAGAAACAGCGTGCCGCCCTCGGCCTCTTCAAACAGCCCTTTCTTGTCGGCCACCGCGCCGGTGAAGCTGCCCTTGGTGTGGCCGAAGAGCTCGGCTTCGAGCAACGTTTCAGTGAGCGCGCCGCAATTGACCGCGACGAAGGCTTGCGCCGCGCGCGGGCTGTGCGCGTGTATGGCGCGCGCGACCAGTTCCTTGCCCGTGCCCGATTCGCCCATGATCAGCACCGTCGAGCGATAGGCGGCAACGCGCGCGATTTCCATATACAACTCGATCATCTGGCGGCTGTGGCCGACCAGGCCTGACGTGGCGTAACGCGCGGACAGTTCCTGCAACGCCTCGGTTTCGGCGCGTTGTTCGACGCGGGCCAGTGAGAGCGCACGGCGCGCCATCGCGACGATTTCCTGCACGTTGAAGGGCTTGCTGATGAAATCGAAGGCGCCCTCGCGCACGGCCTCAATCGCGGTTTCGAGCGTGCCGAAGCCGCTGATCAAGATGACCTGGGTGTCGGGCGCGAGTTGGCGGAAGTGTTTGAGCAACGCCAAGCCGTTGAGTTCTTCATTGAGATTGATGTCACTGACGATGAGCGCGAAAGGTTCGGCTTGCACGGCGGCCAGCGCGGCGTTGGCGGTCGAGGCGGTGCGCACCTGCCAACCCTGCTCCTCGAAGATTTCGCGCAGGAAGTGGCAGGTGTCGAGGTCGTCGTCAATCACTAAAATCGTTTTGTTGTCTGTCATAGGCCGTTCTGCGCAATGCGCGCCTCACAGCCCAAGCGCATGGAGTTCAAGCTTTAGCTTGTTCGGCGCGCGCCGCGCGCGGCTCGCAGCCTAAAGGCTGAACTCCATGCGCTTGGGCTTCGTGCTTTACCAAACTCTCAGTGCTCATCATTGGCAAACGCAATTGAAACTCTGCGCCTTGCCCCCATTCACTCTCGACCGTGATCTCGCCGCCGTGTTCGCGCACGATTTGTTGCGCGACGGCCAGGCCCAGGCCGCTGCCGCGCCCGCGCAACTTGGTGGTGAACAACGGATCGAAGATGCGCGCTTTGATTTCGGCGCGAACGCCTTCGCCTGTGTCGCGGCAACTCACCAACGCAAATTCATCAAGCGCTGCCGTGCTGAAACGCAATTCGCCGCCTTGCGGCATGGCGTCGAGCGCGTTGTTGATCAGGTTGATGAAGACCTGTTGCAACTGTTCGTTGTCGGCCTGAATCGGCGGCAGCGCAGCGTCCAGTTCGGTCTGCAATTCGACCTGGCGCGCGGCCAGCGTGGGCGCGGTGATTTCGAAGATGCGCGTCAGCAGCGCATTCAGGTCGAGCGTTTCCAACTGCGGTTGCGGGCGGCGCGTGGCGTCGAGCATGTTGCGCACGATGCGTTCGATGCGCGCGATCTGCGAACCGATCAGTTCCAGCCGTTCGCCTGTGCGCGCATCGCCGTTGCGCGCGGCCAGCAATTGCACGTGGCCCGAAATCAGGTTGAGCGGCGTGCCGACCTCGTGCGCGAATTGCGCGGCCATTTGCCCGGCGGCGGCCAGCCGTTCGAACTTGGTCAACTCGCGCTGGATTTCAAAGAGCGCGGCGTTGGCTTCTTCGAGTTGCGTGTTGCGTTCGGCCAGTTCGGTGGTGGCATCGTGCACGCGCTCTTCCAATTGTTTTTGGTAAGCCTCGCGCTCCGCCGTCATCGTGCGCAGGCGCGCCAGCAAGTGGTTGAACGACACGGCCAATTGCCCGAATTCATCGTGCGCGTGCACGGGCGCGACCGCGTCCAGCTTGCCCGTGCGCGCCTGGGTCATCGCCGAGAGCAGGCTTTCGACCGGGCGATAGAGCACCTGGCTGAACAGGAAATAGAGCAGCGCCGTGATCGAAAGCAGCGCCAATGCCAGCAAGGCCAGCGTCAGCGTGATCAGGCGGCGCGCCAGCGCAGAGAAGGTCTCGCGCCGGGTGGTCAGCGTGACGACGCCCTCAAAGCGTCCCTGATTGAAGATGGGCGCGGCGGCGTAAATCAGCGGTTCGCCCGCCGCATCATTCTCTCTCGCCCGCGCCAGCGAACCACCACGCCGTAGGATTTCCAAATCACTGACCGCCAGCGTCTCCGGTTCATCGGGCGACAGGCTGACGACCTCGCGCCCGTTCGCGCTGTAAATCCGAATCTGGCGAAGCTGTTTCTCGTGCTCCTGGCCGAAGGCCGTCACGCGGCTGTGCAGTTCGAGCGTCTTTTTCGAGGGGTTCGTCGCGATCTGATTGGCCAGCAATGTGGCCCACAATTCGGCGCGCTGTTCCTGCTCTTGTAGTTCGATGACGCGCGTCCGCGTGATGAAAAAAAACGCCACCACCAGCAGCACCGCCGTCAAGACGGCGGAGGTCAGCAGCGTGGTGCGGGTGTAAAGCTTGAGATGTTTCATAACGCGGCGGGCATCATAGCACTGGCGCCAGCAACCTGGGAGCACGAGCGCCCGGTTGTCCGGCAAGCTGGCAGCTTGCCGGGCAATTGCGCGCACGCTTGCACACCCAAGGGCGCTTCCGATAAAACCAATTCCGCGCATGACCTCGCTCTTTCATCCACGACCGATTTCAAAGCAAGCTATGACCCAACTCTTCAAACTCCATTCCGATTACCAACCCGAAGGCGATCAACCAGCGGCCATCAAAGCGCTGGTCAACGGCCTCAACACGGGCGAAAAACACCAAGTCCTGCTCGGCATCACTGGCAGCGGCAAGACCTTCACGATCGCCCAGGTCATCGCGCGCGTCCAACGCCCAACGCTGGTGATGGCGCACAACAAGACGCTGGCCGCGCAGTTGTTTCAGGAATTCAAAACCTTCTTTCCCGAAAACGCCGTCGAGTATTTCGTGAGCTACTACGATTACTACCAGCCCGAAGCCTATGTGCCATCGAGCGATATTTACATCGAAAAAGAAGCGACGGTGAACGAGGAAATTGACCGGCTGCGGCTGAGCGCCACGCGTTCGGTGTTTGAGCGCCGCGACGTCATCATCGTCGCCTCGGTCTCGGCGATTTACGGCATCGGCGATCCGAACGCCTATTTCGGCATGATGCTGTTCATCGAACCGGGCCAGAAAATCAAACGCGACGAACTCGTCAAGAAGCTGGTCGAATTGCTTTACGAACGCAACGACATCGAATTTGGGCGCGGCACGTTTCGTGTGCGCGGCGACGTGATCGAGGTTTATCCCAGTTACCAGGACAAGGCCCTGCGCATTGAACTCTGGGGCGACGAGATTGATTCGATCTCGACGATTGATCCGCTGCTGGGCGAAGTCATCGAGAAACACGACAGCCGCGTGCCGATCTATCCGAAGACGCATTACGTCACCACGCGCCCGACCGTCAAACGCGCGGTCGTCACGATCAAGGCCGAGTTGGAAGAGTGGGAGCCCAAGCTGCTCGAACAAAACAAACTGATTGAAGCGCAACGCCTGCACCAGCGCGTGATGTACGACTTGGAGATGTTCAACGAACTGGGCTTCTGCCGCGGCGTTGAAAATTATTCGCGTCACCTGACCGGCAAGGCCATCGGCGAACCGCCGCCGACGCTTTACGATTACCTGCCCGCCGACACGCTGGTCGTGATTGACGAGAGCCACCAATCCATCCCGCAAATTCGCGCGATGTACAAAGGCGACCGTTCGCGCAAACAGACGCTGGTGGATTACGGCTTCCGCCTGCCGTCGGCCCTGGACAACCGCCCGCTCAAATTTGAAGAGTGGGAGCAGCGCGCCACCCAGCGCATCTACGTTTCAGCCACGCCCGGCCCGTATGAGTTGCAGCAAACGCAAGGCGAATTCATCGAACAGGTCATCCGCCCCACCGGGCTGCTCGATCCCGAAGTCGAAGTGCGCCCGGTGCGCGGCCAGATTGACGATTTGCTGGAAGAAGTGCGCGTGCGCGTCGAACGCAATGAGCGCGTGCTGGTCACGACGCTGACCAAAAAGATGTCCGAAGACCTGACCGATTATTATGGCGACCTCGGCGTCAAGGTGCGCTACCTGCACAGCGAAGTCGTCACGCTCGAACGCATCAAAATCCTGCGCGATTTGCGGCGCGGCGAATTCGACGTGCTGGTCGGCATCAACCTGTTACGCGAAGGTTTGGATTTGCCCGAAGTCTCGCTCGTCGCAATCCTCGACGCGGACAAGGAAGGCTTCCTGCGCAGCGAATCCTCGCTGATCCAAACCATGGGCCGCGCCGCCCGCAACTCGCACGGCAAAGCGATTCTTTACGCCGACAAGATGACTGATTCCATGCGCCGCGCCATCGGCGAAACCGAACGCCGCCGCGCCAAACAGATCGCCTACAACACCGCGCACGGCATCACCCCGCAATCCATCATCAAACCCATCGAAGCCACCCTCGTCACGGCCTATGAAGCCGATTACTTCAAAGTGCCGCTGAATTTGGACGCCTACGACGATTACAGCCCGGCGAAGATCAAGGAGACGCTGGTGCAACTCGAATACGAAATGCGCGAGGCTGCCAAGCAATTCAAGTTCGAACAGGCGGCTGAGTTGCGCGACAAGCTGAAGTATTTGCGGGAGCGGGAGCTTGCGGTAGGATAGCCGCCCGGAGTGGAGTTTATGGAGCAAGTCAAAGCCCACATGGAAATCATCAACTTCATCGCTGGCGGGACAACGCCTGCGAGCGTGATTGCTTTCGAACCGTCGGCGGAAACCAAGCAGCGCGTGTCTGACCTGATTTATCGGGAGAAAACGACTGGCTTGCTGGCTGCGGAAAAGGCTGAGTTGGATGACTACCTGACGTTGGAACACATCATGCGCATGGCAAAAATTCGCGCCCGCCAAATCCTACGGCAGGCTGAGAGCAAAGAAGAGTGAGGTGAGTATGCCGGTCATTTCGATGTTCTACGGAATCCTGGTCTCAATGTATTTCTTCGATAACAACCGCCACCATCGTCCGCACGTGCATATCAAATACGCCGGACAGGCGGCGGTCTTCGGCATCCCGGACGGTGAGTTGCTGGAGGGCGAGTTAAAGTCCCGGCAAATCAAGCTGGCGCAAGCGTGGATTGAAATCCATCAGGAGGAACTGATGGCGAACTGGGCGCTGGCGATTCAAGGCCAGCCCATTTTCCAGATTGACCCTTTGAAGTAAGCGAGGTAGCCGATGAACCCCAGAATTACCAATGTCATTGCGAACGATGATTACACGTTGACCCTGACCTTCACC
>JANOWX010000761.1:0-23357 GCA_031418175.1 Acidobacteriota bacterium
AAATACTCGGGGCATTGAGTGAGAGCAACGGCAAATAGAACATGACTGAACAGAGAAACACGGCGAGCGATTCACGAAATAGACGCGACATAACATACCTCCGGTAAGGCACTGCCCGACGGCAATACGAAGCTGGAGCAGTACCGGCTGTAACATTGACACTAACTGGGGGGAAAGAACGTAACTTACCCGGCGACCGCTTGGCCGTCGAATGTGGCTTGGTGAAAATAACTGCGGTGAGTTGGTTGGTTGTTAAAGCTGAAACGTGACGGCTATGAGTGCGTCGCTCAGTCATCCTCGTTCAGCAGGGCTTTATACTTTTCTTGTTACTTGACCGACGCGCACTTTATAACGCCGCACAAAATTTTGCGCAAGCGCTTTAATTATTTTTCTTTTGTTTGGAAATGAAACGAAGCATGTGGCGGCTCAGCCTTGTCTTTCCAACTGCCAGCGGCTTTCCGGCTTGCCGTCGCGGTATTTGATCGAAAGGATCGCCAGCGCGCCCAGCAATGCCAAAACTGTGACTAACATAAACCCGCCCGCATAACTGCCTGTCGTTTCGCGTATGTTGGCCACCAGCGTCGGCAGCGTCGCTTCGCCCACGGCGTCGCTCATGATGATGATGCCCAGCACGCGGCTGAGCGCGCCCAGGCCGAAACATTCCGCCGCCATCAGCGGAATTAGCATGTAATCTGCGCCCAAGCCGAAGCCGAAGGTCACGGCGAAAACATAGAGCAGGGCCGGGTAGTCTTTGGCAAAGATCAGCAGCGGGATCGAAAGCGCGACCAGCAGGTAGGTAACCAACATGACGTACTTTTTCGGGTAACGATCTGCCAGCAACCCCATCACGATGCGGCCCGCAATGCTGGCGCCCAGCGTGATGCTCGAAATGGTCGTGCGCATCAACTCGGCTTGTTCCTTCGTCCCTGCCGCGAAGACGTCGTTGATATACAGCGCCAGATTTTGCATCACGCCGCCGATGGCGCTGATGCTGAGCACGCTGCCCACGGCCAGCAACCAGAAGGCGCGCGTTTTGACGATGTCAGCCAATTTGGCGGGCGGGGCAAGCGGCGTAACGGGTTCGAGCGGCTGTTCATCGCCATCGGGGAACAACCCCAAATCCGCCGGGCGGCGGCGAATGAGTAACAACGAAAGTAACATCACGGCGGCAAACAGCAAGCTCAGGGCTTTGAGCGAACCACGCCAGCCGTATTCCTGATTGAAATAACGCACGATCCACGGCACCAGCATGCCGCCGACGCCGATGCCGACATAGGTGATGCCCATCACGCGCCCGCGCAAACGCGTGAACCAATGCGACAGCAACACCTGATTGGGCAGCGGCCCCGCGCACAGATAGCCCAGCGCGTTGAAAAAGAAAAAGCCATAGAGCGCCATCGTCGAACCCATCACGCTGAAACCGAGCATGGCGAGCGCCGCGCTGAGCGCGCCGAATAGCATCACCAGCTTCGGCCCGTACTTTTCCAGCAACCAGCCCGCCGCGAAACCCAGCACCGGGCCGACGATGATCTTGCTGAGCGTGTTGCCGAAGATGATTTGATCGCGCCGCCAGCCGAATTCCTTGACCCAGAGCGGATAAAAGAGCGGCAAGCCGTAGGTGGCAAAGCCTACGATCAGCATCATGAACAGAAAGGCAGTGCCGACGATAAACCAGCCGTAAAAAGTTTTGTGTTGTTTGTCCATTGTCGTTGGGAGTTGTAGCGAATTCAGAGAAAGAACTTTGCCGCAGATAAACGCAGAACAACGCAGATCAAGCCGGCTTTAAGCTAGAGTTACACTGCATTGATCCGCGTTTTTCTCGTCTATCTTCGTCAATCTGCGGCTTAGCCGTCCGTTGCATTGGCATTTGTTTCGGCAATCAATTCGACGCGCCGCCCGAACTCTTGCTCGAACAGGTCGGCGCGTTCTTCCATGCGCCAGAGCGTCGTTTCGCTGGGGCGCGTGCTAATAGCAAAAACCCGCACGGTCTTGGCGTCGAGTTCGGCGCGCACGCCCCGCACGCGGCCTTCGTGATCGCGGTCGAGCGCGTCGGCGATGCGCAAGAGCGCCGCCAGCTTGCGCACAACGGTGCGCGTTTCGGCGGGCAGCTTGGCAAAGTAAGCATGCTTGGGTTTGGGCAGCGTGCTGCGGTGGTAACGCGCGACGTTGGCGATGATGGCGACTTCGGAGGCGGTGAAGCCGGTCAATTCGCTGTTTTCGATCAGATAGGCCGAATGCTTGTGGTGATCCGTGTGCGAAACCAGATAGCCGATGTCGTGCAAGACCGCCGCCGCCATCAGCAGCCGCCGGTGTTCGCCACCCAGCATATGCAACGGCCGCAAATCATCGAAAAGTTGTTGCGCCAGATAAGCGATGCGGTGCGCGTGTTTCAGGTCGGCGCGGTAATGCGCGGCCAGCGCCAACGCGCCGCGCAAGCTGGGATCGCGTTCGAGCCGCGTGGCCTTGCTGGTCACGGTCGCGCCGCGTTTGGCGAGATGCGCGATGATGACGCCTTCGCGCAAGGCCCAGTCACAGACGGTCAATTGTTCGACCTCTAGGGTTTCCATCAAGGCTTCGAGCAATTGGCCGCCCGCGATGATGATTTCGGCGCGCGCCCGATTCAGCCCCGCCACGCGCGCGCGTTCGGCCAATGGCAGACGCGCGAGTTCTTCATTCAAGCTGCGCAATTCCGGCAAACTCAACGAAGCTGCGGGGCGTTTGGCCGCCCCAGCACTGCCCAAGTTGCGCTGTAAGGCAACACGTTCGAGCGCGGCAATCGTGCCGGAGGTGCCATAACAAACGTCGAAGCCCGCCGCTTTGATTTCGGGCGCGCGTTGCGCAATCACGGCGCGCAATTCGGCGCGAAAGCGGCGCAAAGTTTTTTCGCCCGGCGGATCATTGGCGCCGAGTTGTTCGGTCAGCCGTACCGAGCCGAGCTTGAGCGAGATCAAGACGGAAGGCTCGCCATTTTGTGTGACGGGCAATTCGGTGCTGCCGCCGCCGATGTCAATCGCCAGCGCGCGGCCATTGTTGCTTTGCGGCATGCGCACGGCCACGGCCAGCGCAATCATGCGGGCTTCCTCGATGCCTGAGAGCAGTTCGACGTGCAGCCCGGTTTCTTGGGCGACGCGTTCGATGAATTCCTGCTGGTTGTCGGCTTCGCGCACGGCGCTGGTGGCGGTCGTCAGGATTTCGCGCGCACTGTGGCTTTCGGCATTCGCGCGGAATTTTTTCAAGGCTTCGATGGCGCGGTTCATGGCGGCGGAAGAAAGGCGGCGATCACGCGCGGCGCTGCGGCCTAGGCGCACCATCTCTTTGGCGCTGGCCAGCACACGAAAGGGTTTTTCACGGTCGGTCTCGACGACGACTTGGTGAATCGAATTGGAGCCGATGTCTATCGCAGAGAGGATCATTGCTTATCTCAGTTTGCCCGTGCGCAACTCTTCCGCCAGATACTCACTCGCCCGCCACGCCAGCGCCGCAATCGTCAACGTCAAATTCTTTTCCGCTTCCGAAACAAAAGCCGCGCCATCCATAACGAACAGATTCTTGACCTCGTGCGCCTGGTTGAATTTGTTGAGCACCGAAGTTTTGGGATCGTCGCCCATGCGCGCTGTGCCGCATTCGTGCGTCGCGTCGCCGTGCGGGGGCGGTGTGCGGCGCTGGTAAGGCAGCACTTCGACCCCGGCGGCGTGGAACCATTCTTCGGCAAAGTCATACAGCGCGTCGGCCATCTTCAAATCGTTGTCGCGCCACTGCGTGTGAAAGCGCAGTTGCGGGATGCCATAACGATCTTTCAAACCTGCTGGATCAAGCTCGCAATAGTTGTCGAAATGCGGCAGCGATTCGCCGAAGCCCGTCATCCCGACCGTCGCCGGATAATGGTCGCGCACACCGGCTTTGAAGCTGCCGCCAAAACCATCCAAGCGATGCGCAACGCCGGGAAACATGCCGGGGCCGCTGCCGGGTTGAATCTGAAAGCCGCGCAGGTAATTCGTCTTGCGCCCTTTGCCGTCCGGCAAGTTGGTAAAGCGCGGGACATAGGCGTGGCCGCCACCCGCGCCGTCTTCATTGACGATGGCGCTGCTTTTCAGTTTGGTGACGATGCCGCTGATATTGCCGGATTTGAACGTGTCCATCAGGTAATGGCCGAGCACGCCCGACGCATTCGCCAGACCATTAGGATGTTCGCGCGTTTTTGAATTGAACAGAATGCGCGTCGAAGCCATGGCCCCCGCGCCCAGCACGACGGTTTTGGCGCGCGCCGTGTAAGTCAGTTTGGTGCGCGTATCAATAAACTCGACGCCCGTGGCCATGTTCGTTTTGGGATCGAGCAGCACACGATGCACAGCGGCCCCGGTGCGCAGCGTGAAATTCCGTTTGCCCAGCAACGACGGGATGATCGCGTCCAGCGTGTTGAAGCGCGAAGCCGTCCCGCAGCCCGCATCGCAATTACCACAAAAATGACAGGCCGCGCGGCCCTTGAAGCTTTTGAGCAGCATCGCGCGGCGAATCGGGATGACCGGCACGCCGATCTTTTTGCCGCCGCCGGACAGCGCGTGCTCACCGCAACGAAAGGGCGGCGTGGGCGCGTGAAAAACGCCATCGGGCAGTACGGCCAGATTCTCGCGCGTGCCAAAAACGCCCATCAGCGTTTCGGCTTTGTCGTAATACGGCGCGAGGTCGGCATAAGTGAGCGGCCAGTCATCGCCGTAACCATCCTGCATGGATTTGGCTTTGAAATCCCATTCTGAAAAACGCAGCGACACGCGGCCCCAGGTATTGGTGCGTCCACCGACGGCGTGGATGCGCGTCCAGTGAAAGTCTGTGCCGGGCGCGCGGCCATAGGGGTCTTTGAACGGATGAATGTAAAGATGTTCGGTGTAAGCGTTGACCTTCCACAAGTCATCGTACTGGCCTGGCTTGCCCAAGCCGCGATAGGGCATTTCGTAAGGCCACGAATGTTCGGTGTGATAGATCGCGCTGGGATCCCACTTCGGCCCAATTTCGAGCAGCAGGACGTTCAAGCCTTGGTTGACCAGCACGTGTGCGGCGATGCCGCCCGCCGCGCCGGAACCCACGATGATGGCGTCGTAAACCTGTTGTTGTTTCATCTCAACCTGCGCAGAAAACGGTTACTTCATGGCCTGTTTGAAGGCTTTCAACTCAGCGTGCTGCGGATGCTCTTTGTAAAACGGATCGAGCGGATAGCAGCCCGACACCAGGCCGTTGCGCGGCCCCGTCGTGCAATCGCTGAACGTGCGGCAAATGCGTTTGGTTTGCAGCGGCTGCCCATTGACCACATCGAAAGGCAGGTCGTGATAGGACAACACCAGCCGTCCCAGGCCCACGAAATCCACCTGCCCGGTGCGCACATAATGCTGGCCGACGTGGGGCAGCCATTCTTGCAAATAGGTGTAGCCCGAACCGACCACGCACAATTCGGGGTGGCGCGCTTTCAACTGCGCGGTCACGGCGATTTGGCGCGCGACGCCGACCAGCGGGTCTTCGGGCGGCAGATAGCCGTCCGAAGGCGGAAAGAGCGCCGGGCGTTGAATGTGCGGGTTGTAGTAGGGCGAGCCCGCCGAGATGCACACCAGCTTGATGCCCAATTCGGTGAGCAGATCGAGGAATTGAAAGGCTTCGGTCAAATCCATCTGCAACGGATTGTCGGCGCTGCCGCCAAAGCTGAACGGATATGGGCCCTCGTATGCTTCGGGGACGCCGCGTTTATCGTCGCCCATTTTGAAAGGCAAAATATCAAAGGCGCTCAGGCGCACGCCGAATTGCAGCCCCGGCGCGTCACGGCGTATCCCCGCGACGAGTTCGCGCAGGAAGCGCGTGCGGTTCGTAAAGCTGCCGCCGTACTTGCCGGGCCGTGTGCGGGCGCTCAGGAATTCGTGGCCCAAGTAGCCGTGGCAATGTTTCAAATCAACGAAGCTGTAGCCCGCCGCCTGCGCGCGCACGGCGGCTTTGACGAAATCGCCGATCAGGTCGTCAATCTCGCCGTCGCTGAAAAGCGCGCTATCGTCGCTGATGCCGAATTTGCGATCCAGCAGCGGGTGGCGGTAAAGGATGCGCGGCTCCAATTTCTTCTTGTCATGCGGACGCGCGAAGCGGCCCGAGTGCGTCAACTGCAAGCCGATGAGCAAGTCAGCGCTGCGTCCGCATTTATTCACGTGGGCTTCGACCAGCAGCTTGCGCAAGCCTGCGATCTCGCCGGTTGTTTCCTCATTCAGCATCAACTGATGCGGATTGGCGCGCCCATCGGGCCGCACGGCAACAGCTTCGCCACCCCAGATGAGTTTCGCGCCGCTCGCGCCGAAATGTTGCCAGCGCCGTTTGGTCAGATCCGAAGGCCGCCCATCGGTTGTGCCGTCCCAACCTTCCATCGGCAGAATGCAGAAGCGGTTGCCGATGCTGAAGCCGTCCAGGTCATAGGCCTGTGCCAGCGGCGCTTGCGGGCCGTGTTGCAGTTCATGGTCAAAGCTCAGTTCGACGCCGAGTCGTTGCAGGTAGGCGGCAAAATCGTCCGCTGTTTTCAACGTGGCGACGCGCCGATAGTTGGTGTTTTGGCTCTCACTCATCAGTCAATCTCAAAGGCGTTTGCTTGCAATTAGGGGATGTGGGAATGGGAAAATCGCGCGGAGTATAAGCGCAGCCGTTTGGTGTTACAAACAGTCAAAGAGCTAAGCCGTGGCTGCGGCATAAGACTGAAACTTGCTCAATCCCTTGCCGGTGGGACGATTTGGCAAATCGTTCCACCGGTTGTTTCCCGTTCACCGAATTGAAATCCGCTTCCCAATTAGGCATCACGTGGCGGCTTCAACAACTCGGCGGAAAGACCGGCACGATCAAACTTGACTCGGTCGTTAGCGTCAGATGGTGCAAGTTGTGGCCTTGGTTGAAGGCGTTGCTGTTGGTCGCGCTGTTCGGATTGAAATTGAGCGCCGCGCCGATGAACGCGCCGTCGCTGCCGCGCGCCAGCTTCAACCAGCCGGAGCGGCCCGCCGGAATGATGTTGGGCACGCGCGGGGCCGTACGCGGGAAGGCGCCGTTGATGACGGCGCGGAACTGGCGGCGTGTGGTCGAGAATTCGAAGCTGAACGGCGCTTCGGCGTCGTTGTAAAGCACGCCCGTGATCGAGCCGAGCGTGTTCAGACCCGTCGCCAGATTGCCGCTCAGCCGGTCTAAGATCAATAACGTCACATTGCCATCCGCGGGGCTGGGCAGGTTGGCTAAGGCCAGCGTGCGCGGCGCGGCGTTGTATTGCACGCCGTCGAATTTCAGCTCCGCCGTGCTGGCCTGTTCATCGCACGGCACGGCGCCGAGTGCGGCAAAGGCTATGGCCGGCAAATTGGCCGCGTGACCCGCCGCCAATTTTACAAATTCGTCTCCGGCCAAATAGTTGAAGTTGACCGGGCAGCCCAATCGTTCATCGCTGGCCACGGCGATCAAATAGCCCGCCACGCCGGGATCGAGATCGGACAGCAGGAAGCTAACCGTCTGGTTCGGCGTCAGGCACAGATAGCCGTCAGCGATGCCGGTTGTGTCATCGGCGATGAAAAAGAGGTGCACGGTCGCGCGCCGTTGCGGATGCAGGTTGGTCAGGCTGATGCGCGTGTTTTCGCGGTTGAGCGCGGCGGGATCGGAACTGTAAAACGGAAAGACCAGCACCGAACCGGCGCGCTGAGCGCTGGCCTCGGCTTTGGCAGGGAAGAGCTGGCCGGGCGCAACCGGCTGGCAATTGGCTTGCTGGCACTGGTTGACGGTCAACGTGGCGTTATTGATTCCGTCGTTGTCCGAATCGTAATTGACCGTCGCATTGACGCAGAGCAGCGGGTCGCTGGCGGCGGCTTCTTTGACCTGGACTTGAAAGCGCAACGTGACCGTTTCGCCAAAGGGGATCACGCCGTTCCAATCGAGTTGCCCGGCGTTGGTGATGGTGCACGTGCCCGCGCCAATCGTCACGCAACTGTCCGGCACTAGGGCCAGCGTGGGCGTGAGTCTGGCAATGAATTCAGAGCCGGGGTTGTCGGGCTGGCCGCGTGTGCCGACGTTGGTCAGATTGGCTTCGACCATCAACACGTCGCCAATGCCGGTGCAATGCGGCAGTTCCTGCACCACAAGCACGGCGTTGTTGTTGTCGAAGATTGCGCCGCTGCCGCAGGTGTTGAAGCCCGCCGCCGAATTGCGCGGGAGCGGCGCGGCGGTGGCGAAATTGGCCGCGTTGTTATTCGTATCGCCGCAGCCGTTGCCCGCGCGCCGAATGGCATTGGTGGCGCTGGGTGCGGGCGCAGGGGCAGCGCCTTCAAAACAAGTGGCCGTGTTGCCATAGCCTACGAAATCAACCAAGCCGCCGCCGGATGGACAGCCCGTGCCATTCGCAATCAGCGTCGCGTTGTTGAGCAGCGCAACCTTGCCCGCCGTCGCCGCCAAGGCCAGCGTGCCGGTGGCGTTGGGCGTGGGCAGCGGCACGCCGTTCGCCCCGCCCGAATCCTGCTGAATCAGAAAGTATTGCCCCGGTTGCAAAGTGCCCGCCAGATCGGTCTTTTGCCACGTCCCGCTGGTCGCCGCCGCGTATTGCACCGACCAGCCGCTGATGTCTACGGCTTGATTGCTGCGGTTAAACAACTCGATGAAATCGTGCGTGAAAGGCGCGCCGCTGTTGCCGCCGCCGCCGTAAATCTGGCTGATGACGATGTCGCCTGGGACGATGGGCACGCGCACTTGCAAGGAAATGTTGGTTGAACTGGTGCGGCTTTGCGCATCGGCCAGCGTAATCGGCAGTACTTTCAACCCGGTTGCGAGGCCGGTGGGAATAGTGGTCTGAAAAGAGAAGACGTTGTCATTTGCCGTGGCATCGCCGTTCGTGCCGTTGTCGAAGAAAGTTTGATTGGCCGCGCCGCCGATGCCCGTCAAATCGCCGCGCACGGTGATGCCGGTGCTGGGCGGATTTGCGCCGGGCGTGACCGTGACGGTCAGCAAGGTGCTTGTGCCAGTAAGCACCGGATTGGGCGTTGCCGCGCCGTTGCCGGTCGGCGCTGTCGAACTGCTGCACGGCGCGAGTGGTGAGGCAGTGTTGCGCGGATTGGCGGCGGCGGCGCTGAAATCAGCCGCGTTGTTGTCATTGTCGGTGCAGCCATTGGCCGCGCGGAAAACGGCGTTGGTCGCGCTGGGCGCGGGCGTCGGGTTGCCGCCCTCAAAGCAATTCGTGCCGCTGCCGTAGCCGGCCAGGTCAACATGCTCAGTGCCGCTGGGGCAAGTCGTGCCGCTGGCAATCAGCGTGGTGCTGTTGAGCAGTGCGACCTTGCCCGCCGTCGCGGCTAGCGCAATTGTGCCGGTCACCTCCGGCGTAGGCAGCACCGCGCCGTTCGCGCCGCCTGAGGCTTGTTGAATCAGCAGGTACTGGCCGGGCTGCAACGTGCCGTTCAGATCGGTCTTTTGCCAGGTCGTGCCGGTGGAGGCCGCATATTGAATTGACCAGCCTGACAGGTTGACGGGGGCGGGGCCGCGATTGAAGAGTTCGATGAAATCGTTGCGCCAGGTCGCGCCGCTATTGCCGCCCGCGCCGTAAATTTGACTGATGACGATGTTAGGAGAAGCGGCCATACGAGCGGCGGCCATCCGAGCGGGGAATGACTGAAACGGAAAATTCAAAGCGATGAAAAGTAAGGCAAAGGCACTAGCCCAAATGCGAATGCGAACGGAAGCGTGCTGGCGCATGGCGATCCTCCTGGTTGAGTTGGTTGTGTGGCGAACCGGGTTTTAGGCTTTACTGCGAACGGTAAAAAACAAAGACCGAAGAAATTGGCTGGCAATACATCGTTGCCGAGTTGATTAGTCGTGCTTGAGTGCCGGTGTCGAACGTAGCTTCCGCGCTGAATTGGCCTAGGGAAAGTCCGTTCAACGCGGCGGAGTCTAACGCTGAATGAATAGGTGGTCAATGCGCTGGCGCCATGTTTACCCTTCGGCCAAAACAAAAATGGCTGGCAAGCTCATCGCTTGCCAGCCGCCAAGTTCCCTTCACCTCTCAGGAGGGTTCACCAATGGACAGTAGTAACTCGCTTGTTACTTGCGGGCTAACTTGCAAGTTAGTCTTTTTCGATCCGCAAGTTATTCGTCACCGAGAAAACGTTGGAGACGCCATTCGCCGCAAGGTAAGCGCGAGTGGCATCGCCTTTGTTACTCACCACGCCTTCCAGCGTGACGTTCCCGTTTTTCACGATGATGTGAATCGGGGGGACGGCTTGCAGCGCAAGCCGATCCAAGCCGGGTTGGCGGTAGATCGCGCGATAGGCTGCCAACCGAATCCGGTCATCGAAGGACGAGAGCGGGAGCACCTCGATCTTGTTCACCACATCTTCCACCCCCGCGACCTTCTCCACCACCCGCTCTGCGTCCTTGCGCAGCGTGGGACGCGCCACCTGACCGTAAAGCGTCACCACACCATCCTCGAACTTGAACGCCAGATTGTCGAATACGCTGTAGAACGGCAGTGTCACAAGCTCCTTGCGAATCTGCTTGAGCGTCTTGTCAGTCTCTGCGGGCGTGCTGGGCTTGGCCAGCGACGGCAGCGTCATCAGTAACGTCAGCGTCAGCAGAAACGCCGTTGCAATCAACTTTTTCATGTTCTTCTTTGCCTCCCATTTGTTAGTAACAGAGAAACCGCGCATCTTCTCAAACATACCGCAATCAATTTTCGCGGCCTTAGACGGAGCATTGCTGCATCTGGTTGGTTAAGTTTGCCGATGAGAGAAAGAAAATGTGGGTGGTGAGTTGGCTGACGCTGCACACTGCGGCCAGCGCGTTTGTCATCACCGGATGCCTCGCGTATCATTACCTTTGCTTGGGCCCTTGCTTGGAATCCAAATGCCAAAATCACACGGAGAAAATAGCGGATGGCTGAATTGACCGAGGCCTCGATCAAACGGGTGTTACCACGCGCTGCAGTGGAAGGCGGCGAAGTGATTGTGTCGTGCGAAAGTTTCGATACGTCTGATTTTACCGCCTGTCGCGCCAGCTTTGCCGGCTTACCGGCGCGCCTGGTGGGCGCTTCACCAGAGCGCGTGATCGTGGGGGTGCCGGAATATGAGAAGGGTTTCAGCGCGGCTGAATTGACGCTGGAAAGTGCGCGCGCGGATTTATCAACCGCCTTTACCTTGGGCGAAAAACTGGCCGACAACCTGCATCCGGTCGCCAATCCTGCAGTAGACCGGGATGACGGCAGCATTTACGTCACGCTCTCAGGCTCGCGCGGGCAGAAAGTCCCGGTTTCAATTTACAAGATTGCGCCGGATGGAATGGTCGAACCGTTCCTTTCCGACATCATCAATCCGACCGGCTTAGCCTTTGATGGCGACGGCGTGCTGCACGTGACCAGCCGTTACGAGGGCGAACTGTATCGGGTGACGCCTTTCAAAGACGTCACTACGCTGGCGACGGAGTTGGGTGTGGCAACGGGGTTGGCGTTTGACCGGCGCGGCAAAATTTATGTCGGCGATCGCAGCGGAACGATCTTTCAGGTGAACGAACTGGGCGAGGCGCGTCCGCACGCCTCGTTGGAACCGAGCGTCTCGGCGTATCACATGGCGTTCGGGCCGGATGGCGATTTGTATGTGTCGGGGCCGACGGTCTCTTCGTTTGAAACGATCTGGCGCGTGGATGCGATGGGCGAGGTGACGAGTTTCTATCGCGGCTTGGGACGGCCACAGGGGCTGGCCTTCGATGAAGACGGAAATTTGTATGTCGCGGCCTCGTTGCGCGGCCAGCGCGGCATCGTGCGTATCTCGCCGGATGGTGAACGCGCGGAGATGGTCGTGGCGGGCGGCGCGCTGGTGGGGCTGGCCTTCGATGAGCAGGGCAACATGATCGTCGTCAGCACGCAGAAGGTTTATCGCTTGCCGTTGGGCATTAAGGGCTATTCGGTTTTCTAACTGGTGACCAGGAATGGAAAATTCAGTTGCTACCATACAGACGCTGAGTTTGGCAGCCAAGGAAGCCGCGCTCTGCCGTTTGTTGCGCGAAATGGAATCGGTGATCGTGGCTTATTCCGGCGGCATTGATAGCGCGTACCTGGCTTATGTCGCCGCGCGTGAATTGGGTGCGTGCGCCTTGGCCGTGACGGGCGAGAGTCCGAGCTATCCCGATTTTCAGCGGCAGGACGCGCTGACCGTAGCCGAGCAGTTCGGCATCCCGCACGAGTTCGTCGTGACCGAAGAAATTCACGATGCCAATTACCAGGCCAATCCCACCAATCGCTGCTATTACTGCAAACACGAATTGTTCACCAAGCTGAGCGCCCTGGCTGAAGAGCGCAGCTTCGCCTGGGTTTGCGACGGAAATAATGCGGACGATGTGGGTGATTATCGGCCCGGGCGGAAAGCCGCCAGCGAGTTGAACGTGCGCAGCCCGTTGATCGAAGCCGGTCTAAGCAAGAATGACATTCGCGCGTTGGCCAAAGCGGCGGGGTTGCCGATTTGGGATCGCCCGGCTTCGGCTTGTTTGTCGTCGCGCATCCCTTACGGCATGCCGGTGACGATTGAAAAGCTCTCGGTGATCGAACGCGGCGAGGCGAAGTTGCGCGCCTTGGGCTTCAGCCTGATGCGCGTGCGGCATCACGGCGAGGTGGCGCGCATCGAAATCGCGCCCGCCGAGTTGCCAAAGGCTTTGAACATCGAGATGACGCAGCGGATCGCGGCGGCGTTCAAACAACTCGGTTTCAAATTCGTGACGCTCGATTTGGAGGGCTACCGCACCGGGGCCTTGAATGAAGTTTTGAAAAATTAGCGAGACACAGCGGGGCGGGTGAAGGTGGTACACTCGCCCGATTTTGTTGGGCCGTGACAGTAGCCCGACCGTGAGGGTGGGCTGGCCTCGCAAGCAAGCCCTCACGGTCGGGCTACTGACACCGGCAGACACAGGAGTAAGCAGTGCCAGGCCATGTTTTCGTAGACGATATTCGCGAGATTCGGGAAGAGAATCCGTTTGAATCCATGATGGAGCGCTTCGATCACGCGGCGCAGTTGCTGCAACTCGATCCCGATCTGTACAAGGTCTTGCGCGTGCCCAACCGCGAGGTGACGGTCTATATCCCGGTGTTTATGGATAACGGCCACATCGAAGTCTTCACCGGCTATCGTGTCCAGCACAATTTCGCGCGCGGCCCTGCCAAGGGCGGAATCCGTTACGCGCCGAATGTCACGCTGGATGAAATCCGCGCGCTGGCGGCCTGGATGACTTGGAAGTGCGCGGTCGTCAACATCCCGTTTGGTGGGGCCAAGGGCGGGGTCATCTGCGATCCGGCGCATATGTCGCTGGGTGAATTGGAGCGCATGACGCGCCGCTACACCGCCGAGTTGATTGATTTCATCGGCCCCGAACGCGACGTGCCCGCGCCGGACATGAACACCAACGAACAGACGATGGCGTGGATCATGGATACCTATTCGATGCATGCACGCCATACGGTAACGGCGGTCGTAACAGGGAAACCGATTTATCTTTCCGGTTCTAAAGGGCGGCGCGAGGCGACCGGACGCGGCTGCCTGTTCGTCATTAACGAAGCGGTCAAGAAATTCGGGCTGCAGCCTGCCGACACGCGCGTCGTCATTCAAGGCTCAGGCAATGTCGGCGGAGTCGCGGCTGAATTGATGCAAGAGGCTGGCTACAAGGTCGTGGCGCTCTCTGACATCCACGGCGGCATCTACAATGCGCAAGGGTTGGATGTTAAGGACGCGCTTGCTTATCTGGCCAAGCATAAGAGTTACGAGCGATACCCGCAGGCCGAGCCGGTCTCGAACATGGAATTGCTGGAACTGGATTGCGATGTGCTGCTGCCAGCCGCGACCGAGAACCAGATCACCAGCAGCAATGCCGACCGGATCAAATGCAAAATCCTGTGCGAGGGCGCGAACGGCCCGACCACGGCGGCGGCGGATGACATGCTGGAACGCCAGGGCGTTTTTGTTATTCCGGATATTCTGGCCAATGCGGGCGGCGTCACGTGCAGCTATTTCGAATGGGTGCAAGATCGCATGGGGTATTTCTGGAAAGAGAAAGTCGTTAATGAGCGGCTCGAAGACATCATCGTCGAGAGCTTTCAGGAGGTAGTGCGCTACGCCGAAAGCCATACTGTCAATATGCGCATCGCCGCCTACATGCTGGCGATTGATCGCGTTGCCCAAAGCACGCGGGTGCGGGGGATATATGCTTAAGCAGTGGTCAGTGGCCAGTGGTCAGTTGCAACTTGCCAACTAACCACTGGCCACTGGCCACTGGCCACTGGCCACTGACCACTAGCCACTGCCGCTAAGTTGTTGTCCAAAATGGCAAAATTGAATTGACACCTTGTACCCTATCGTATAGATTTTGCACGCAGTTTTCCCTTTGTCATTCATGTTTTGCAGTACGATCAGGCAGTAGTAAACGGGCAGGCGGCTTCCGGGATTCCCCCAATCTGAGCGATGAGGCTGCCATTACTAAAGGGAGACTGAAGTCGTGCTGTCTGAGAATCAAAATCCAATGAAGTCTATTGTCACCCACTCTTCCAGGAGGAGATTTATGAATTTTGCGAGAAAAACGCTCGGTCTGGTGCTGGCGCTCATGCTCGTGGGAGCTGCGACTCACGCGCAGACCAAACGGGCAGAAGATGACCCTCGCAACCCGGCCCCAACCGTCAATGGCGGCACCGGCCTCTTTACGGTTTACGATGCCCAAACGTTGCGGAAGGGCGAATTTAACCTCGGGTTTTTCGCCAACCACTTTCATCGCGATCCGGCGGATATTGCTTGGCAAATCTATCCGTTCAACTTCACCATCGGCATCAGCGATCACTTCGAATTTTTCGCCAACCTTGAAGCACAGCGCGTTGTCTCGGTTGGCACACCGGCGCTGTTGAGCGGCTTTTACCTTCCGGATGTGCGCACCAAAACCCTGGCGCCGGGCCGTCTTGTGATCATTCCCGGCACGAACAACGCCTCGGTGCTGGCGGGCGATCCCTGCGGCAACGGCGGTTTCCCGGGCCCGTGTCGCGTGCCCAATTCGACCACTGTGATTGGCCCGTTCGTTGCGCGTCCGAGCGGCAACGACACAGCGATTTATCCAGGTCTGGGCGCGCCGGTCGGCGGCATCCTGCCGGCCCTGCCGCCCAATGTGAACCCGAACTATTTGCCGAATGCGCCGTTCCTGGCGCGTTTTTCCGATCATCATCTGGGCGATCTGTGGCTGGGCGGAAAAATCCGTTTCACCGGCCCGAACAATCCGTTCGGCCTCGCGTTGATTCCGCTGTTGAAAATTCCGACCACACGCGATCTGAGCACCGGTTTGGAACGCGGACGCGGGACGGGCGGTTTTGACTATGGCGTCATCGCCGCGTTGGACGGACGGTTGCACAAATACATCAACCTGGCGACCAACATCGGCTTCATCAAGATCGGCGACCCGCAAGCCGACCGCATGAATCTGGGCCCGCTGTGCGTCGGTTGCGGCGTGATTCAGGGCTTTGGCAGCAGCGAGCGCGCGCTCGATCTGCCTAACGAATTGCGCGCGGGCATCGGCTTTGACTTCCCGTTGAGCCAGTACTTGCAACTCATCGCGGAAATTCGCAGCACCCATTACGTCAGCAGCCGCACACCGTCGCTGTTGAAGAACAGCCCGGTGGATTTCATTGCGGGCGCACGCATTTTTCCGACGCGCTGGATTTCGATCAGCGCGGCTTTTCAACGCCACCTGAACTGGCACTCTGATCTCGACACGCGGCATAGCCCGAACGGCTTTATCGCGGGCTTCTCGATCGGACACATGAACGACCGCAAGGATCCGGTGCTGCCCAACCAGCCGCCGACCGTCAACCTCGGTCTCGGCGCGGTTACGCAAGGCGCGTCCGACGTGACACGTGATTCGGCGGCGACGGTTTGCGCGGGCGACAAGGTCGCGTTGAATGCGTCGGCCTCCGATCCCGATGGCGACACATTGCTCTATTCGTGGAATGCTTCGGGCGGCCGCATCGTTGGCGACGGGGCCAACACCTCGTTCGATACGACCGGTTTGGCGCCGGGCGAATACACGATCACCGTGCAAGTGGACGATGGTTGCGGTTGCGTCGCGTATGACTCCAAAACGATTCGCGTGACCAACTGCCCGCCGCTGACGATCTGCTTCGATCCGAATCTGAGCGTGACGGCGGACAAGACCTCGATTGACGCCGGTGAAGCGGTCAACTTCTCGACCAACGGCGTGACGGGTGGCCGCAACTACGGCGACGTCAAGTACGAATGGACGGCCACGTCAGGCACCATCGCTGGCAACGGCCAGACCGCGCGTCTGGACACGACCGGTGTCGCGCCGGGCACGAACATCAGCGTGACCGTCAAGGCGATGACCAGTGGCGGAGCGAATTGCTCGGCCAGCGGCTCGACCAACCTCAGTATCAAGGTGCCGCCACCGCCACCGCCACCGGTTTTGGCGCGTGAATTGGCGCCCTGCAATACGTTCAAGAGCAACAATGCGCGCGTGGACAACGCCTGCAAGAGCGTGTTGCAACAGACGATCATTCCGGCCCTCCAAGCCGAACCGCAAGCCGCCATCGTCATTGATGGCTACCGCGCGGCGGACGAGAAACCGGAGGCGCTGAGCATGCAGCGTGCTAAGAACACGCGTGATCGTTTGGCCGATGGCGGTCTGGGCACGGCGGTTGACGCCAACCGCATCACGGTGCGCGATGGCGGCGTGTCGTCCGACGGCTCGCAAATCCGCATCTGGCTCGTGCCGACAGGAGCGGCTATCCCCGCTGGCGGTGCTGCGGTGGATGCCGGCCCGGTCGAACCGGAGAAGAAAGCTGCTCCGGTCCGGCGCGCCAAAGGCAAAGCTAAAGGCAAGAAGAAGAAGTAAGCTTGCCCTTGGTTGGATAGCTTGAGAAATGGAGGCAGGTGGTCAACCGATCACCTGCCTCTTTTTGCGTGTGGTTGCGCTACTGAAGTTTATGGTCGAAGAGAAAAGAAGCGAAAAGCTGGTGAGCGCAGGGCTGTTTGTGTTGGCCATCCTGATCGGCGGCTGGTTCCGCTTTGCCCAAATTGCGCTCAAACCGTTTCATCACGACGAAGGCGTCAACGCCTACTTCCTGCTCGCGCTCGCCAAACAGGGCAGTGCCGGCTACAAATACAACCCCGAAAATTATCACGGCCCGACGCTTTACTACTTCACCTTGGCGGCCATGCGGGCGTTTGGTGAGAGCGATTTCGCGTTGCGTTTCTGGCCGTGTTTGTTCGGCGTGCTGTCCATCGTCTTGCTCTGGTGTTGGCGCGAGCATTTAGGCAAGGTGGGCTTGCCGGTGGCGGCCCTGCTGCTGGCGTTGTCGCCGGGGCTGATCTTTTTCTCGCGTTACTTTATCCACGAGATGATGTTCGGCTGGTGCTCGCTGGCCATTGCGGTGGGCGCGTGGCGTTATGCCGAGACAAAGGATTTCAAATGGATGGCGCTGCTGGCGCTGGCCGCCGGGATTCTTTTCGCCACCAAAGAAACTGCGGTGATTACGGCGGTGGTGCTGGTCGTCGCGCTCGCGTGCGCCAGCGTTTGGGATGTCGTGCGGATGCTTTTGCGCGAGCATCGCTTCACGCCGGCGGCCTTGGTCAAACAGCTCCGGCGTGATTGGGCGGATGTGCGGCCCTCGCTTGATCACGCGCTTTCGGCGCTGATCATCTTCGTTTTCGTCAACGTTTTTTTCTATTCGTCAGCGTTCACCAACTGGGGCGGCGTCGGGGACGCCTTCAAGGCCGTCATGCACTGGACGAAGGAACGCAGCGGCACCGACCACGTGCATTCAAAGCTTTATTACCTGGGCATACTGCTCAAGCTGGAACTGCCGCTGTTGCTTGGCGGTTTGCTGGCGGGTCTCGTCATTCTCTGGCGCGGCACGCGGTTTTGGTTGTTTGCGGGCGCGTGGACGTTGGGCATTACGCTGGCCTATTCGATCATTCCGTATAAAACCCCGTGGCTGATGGTCAGCTTCCTGCTGCCGCTGACGCTGGTCTGCGGCTATGCCGCTGAGCAGATGTACGGCCTATTCGCGCCGCTGACCTGGCGTGTCGTGTGGCTGAGCATTTTGCTTTTCGCCTTGATCGTCTGCTGGCGGATGGCGCAGGTGGTCAATTTCGAGAAGTACGAAGACAATTCCAACAGCACGGGCTACTTCACCGACTGGGGGAAGCAACTCAAGCTGACGCCTTATTTGGATGGGCAGTACGGCTATGTTTACGCGCAAACCGACCGCGACTTTCTTGAACTCGTGGAGACCGTCAAACAAGCCGCCGAACAATTTCCAACGCAAAAGGAAACCGGCGTCCACGTCGGTTCGCCCGAATACTGGCCGCTGCCCTGGTATCTGCGCGACTACACCGGCGTCGCCTATTCGGGCACGTTGCCGGAGAAGTTAGACGAAGGCTCGTTTACCCAACCCATCGTGATTGCGCGTGCCGATCAAAAAACACGCATGGCAGAAGCGCCCGGTTGGCGGCAGGCCGGGCGCGAATACACGTTGCGGCCGGGCGTGCAGTTGCTGGTTTATGTGCGGGATAAGCAGTGAAGCGATTTTGAAAAGGAGCAAACCATGAAACATACATCGGCTTTTGAACAACTCTGCGCCGACGCGCGCGCGCGCATCCGTGAGATCACCGTTGATGAGGTCAAAGCCAAACTCGATGCCAACGCACCCTTCCATTTCATTGATGTGCGCGAAGACCACGAATGGCAGGCCGATCACGCGGCGGGCGCGCGTCATCTGGGGCGCGGCATCATCGAACGCGACATCGAAAAGCTGGCGCCGGAAAAAGATGCTGAAGTCGTGCTTTATTGCGGTGGCGGTTTCAGGTCGGCGCTGGCGGCGGATAATTTGCAGCGGATGGGATACACCAACGTGCTCTCGATGGCGGGCGGCATCAAGGCTTGGCGTGAAGCGGATTATCCGTTGGAGAAATAACCTTGGCGCAAGCGCATGGAGTTCAGCCTTCAGGCCGCCGCCCCACCGCAGGTGGGGCAGACAAGCTAAAGCTTGAACTCCATGCTCTTATGCGATTGCCGCTTTCTATGCTCAATTTGGCGGCGTTGACGGCGGCGCGCTCTGTTCCTGCAACAGCTTGCGCGCCTGTTCGGCTTGTTGGCGAATTTTGTTGCTGTCTATCGAGGTATCGGTCGTCGCGCCCAGGCTGAGCACCAATTCAAATTCCTGCACGGCGCGCGCGTAATCTTTGCGGCGCATGGCAAGCTCGCCCAGCCAGGCGTGCGGGCGCGGCCAATCGGGCGCGAGTTCAATGGCCTTGTTGTAATGCACCTCGGCTTGCGCGTCGTCTTTCGCCAACAACCAGGCCGTGCCCAGGTTGTTGTAAGGCAGCGGCGAATCGGGCGCGCGTTTGATGGCCTCCTGCAAGACCGTGCGCGCGGCGACGTGGTTCTTGCGTTCGTTGTAAATGATGCCCAAGCCATTCGCCGGTAAAAACCAGGTTCGATCCTGCTCGTAGGCCTTCTTCCACCACTCGACTGCCTTGTCTTTTTCGTTGCGCAAATAGGCCGCGCGTCCGGCGGCGTAAGTGGCCTGGGCCGCCAAGCGTTTGTCTGCGGGCTGAATCTCGCTGGCCCATGCAAGCATTCGTTGCGCTTCGTCCCAGGCGTCGGCGGTCGTATCGCGTTTGCCGGGCGCGGTGATGTCGGCGAAAAGCTGTTGCGGTTTGGCGGTCAAGCGCGGCAAGAGCGGTTTGGTGAATTGCGCCAATTGCTCGGGCGTTTTGCCTTCGCGTTTGAGTTGTTGATAGAGATCATAGGCGCTCGCGCCAGTGGGCGAAACGAGTTTGCCGGATTGGATGGCTTGCGTGAATTTGCTTTGTGTGGAGTTGGCGAAGAAATAGAACGCGGCGGCGGCTCCGAGCACGGCGACCAGCGCGCAGCTCAGCAACAGCCAGAGCCAGGTCTTGGAACTGCTGGCTGGTTTGGCCGGCGCGACAAAGGCATCAGCGCCTGACGCGAATGTTTGGGCCGTCGGTTGAACAGGTTGTTGCACAGTGAAGACCGGTTCGACCCGTTGCGTGGCAATCTCGATGCGGTTGGTCGCCTGGCCGAGCGGCACGGCGCGCGCGACGGGTTGCGTGGTGGGCGCTGAAAAACTGGGCGTGGGCGGTTGGGCGACGGTTTGCAAAGACGCGCCATCGCGCTGGCAGAAGGCCAGTTGATCGGGGTATTGCGTGTGACAGGTGGGACAGGTTTTCATCGTTTTGGCAACCGTGTCAGTAGCCCGACCGTGAGGGAGGGCAGCCTCGCGCAGCAAGCCCTCCCTCACGGTCGGGCTACTGACACCCACTCTTCAAAAGACCGCCAGCTTGATGGCCAGATACTTCTTCGGGTTTTGCCGGAAGTCGTAAAGTAGCTTGGTGACTTCCGCCGAAACGTTGTTGACGTTGTTGTAAAGCTTGTCGTCCTTGAGCAACAGGCCCGCCGTGCCTTCGCCGCGTTCGAGCCGTTCGGAGATGCCTTTGAGCTTGGCAATCGTGTCGCGCGCTTCGCGGTACAGTTCTTCGTCGCGGATCAGCTTGCCCAGATTGCCTTCGCCGGCTTCGACGCTGGCCATGGTGCGATCCAGGCGCGTCGAGGTCTGTTCGAGTTTGGAAATCAGCGAATTCGCCTTGTTATAAATCTCTTCGTCCTTGAGCAGCTTGCCGATGGTGCCTTTGCCGGAGTTGAGTGACTGGTTCAGCCCGTCAGACAGCGTGCGCAGTTGCGTGACGGTGTCGCTGACCTGGTTATACAACGCCGGGTCTTTGACCAAACGGCCCACGGTGCCATCGCCTTCCTTGAAGGATTTGAGCAAGCCTTCGGTTTGCAGCACGGCTTTGTTCAGGTTGACGTAAAAGGCTTCGTCGTTGAGGAAGCGGCCCATCGTGCCTTCGCCTTTTTTGAGCTTGCCGGTCATGGTTTTGATGTCGTCTGAAATGTTGTTCAGATTGACGACGGCGGTTTGGGCGGCGCTGATGATGTCGCCGACGCTCTTTTGCGCCTGACTGTTGATGCGGTCGCCGTCTTTGATGGGCGAACCTTTCAGCGTGCCGGGCACGATGTCAATCACGTTGTCGCCCAACACGCCGGCGCTTTTGAGCACGGCCAGCGAATCGGTGCGGATGCGTTCGATGGCCGGCCGCCCGTCGAGCTTGCCGTCAATTTCCATCACGACTTCGACGTTGTTTTGCGCGTTGGCGTCGTTGGGAATCTGGCTGCTGAAATTGATGTCCTTGACGCTGCCCACCTTTTTGCCGGACAGGCGCACCTCGGCCCCTTTGTGCAAGCCGTCCACCTGCGCCATTTCGGTTTTGATGGTCGTCTTGCGGTTCAGCCACGGCAACGAAATGTCGCCGCTGACGGTGAAGATCACCACGGCCAATATCGCCAGCGCGGCCAAGACCAACAGGCCGACGCGCAATTCGGATAAACGCGGTTGAGTGGTTTGCGGCATACTTCCTCCAAAACAGTGGTCAGTGGACAGTGGCCAGTGCTTCTTACTGACCACTAACCACTGACCACTAACTTAGAAACTTCTTGATGTAAGGATCGTCCGACAGGCGCATCTCTTCATCGGTGCCGTTGAAGATGATGTTGCCATCGCGCAGCATAATGAATTTGGTGTTGATCAGGCACAGCGTATCGCCCTCGTGTTGAAAGTGCAGGTTGCCCAGGTCGTCACGGATGACGTATTCGCTGGCCAGCACCTCGATGTCCTGCAAGCGGTGCGTGACGAAGATCGAAGAGACTTCTTCCAAGTCGCGCAGCTTGAGCGCCAGTTCGTTGATCGTGCGCGCGGTGATCGGATCGAGACCGGCGGTCGGTTCGTCATACAGAATGATTTTCGGGCTGCCCACCAAGGCGCGCGCGATGCCGACGCGGCGGCGCATCCCGCCCGAAAGTTGATTCGGCATCTTGTCAATCGCGTGCTCTAAATCAACGAAGCGCAGCATGCGGCGCACCACGCCGTCAATTTCATCTTCGGGCCGCCGCTGCTCGCGCAAACGATAGGCGACGTTGTCATAAACCGAGAGGCTGTCGAAGAGAGCGCCTTCCTGAAAAACCATGCCGAGTTTCTGGCGCACCTTCATCAGCGCCTCTTCTTTCAAATGGGTAATCTCTTCGCCATCCACAAAAACCTGCCCCGCATCGGGTTTGAGCAGCCCCAGCACCAGGCGGCAGATCGTGGATTTGCCGGTGCCCGAACCGCCCATCACGATTTTCGATTCGCCGTAACGCACCTTGAAGCTGACGTGATCAAGAATCACGCGGTCGCCAAAGGCGAGGCAAACATCCCGGAATTCGATGGCGTTGAGATTCTGTTTCATCGTTCAAATTTTGGTAATGGGCTAGGCCGGCAAGCTTTCGCCGCAGATGAACGCTGACAAACGCGGATGAGAAATCAGATCAGATCGGCGATTTTCTGCGTTCATCTGCGGCAAAACTTTTGTCCACTAACTTGCTACTCCAAGACCCATCTGAAATCTCACGCTTGAAGTTTAGGGCGCCAACAACGTCGAAAGCAGCAACTTCGACAATATAAAGTCTACGGCAATAATCAAAATGGACGAGACGACCACCGATTGCGTGGTGGCGCGGCCCACGCCCACGGTGCCGCCGGTGGTGTTCAAGCCTTTATAACAACCGATGATCGCAATCAGATAGCCAAAGACGGTCGGTTTGAGCAGGCCGCTGATAATCTCGTTGATGGACACGGCCTTTTGCGCCGAAGCCAGATAGACCGACGTGGGCTGATGCAAAAAAGCGTTTGAAGCCAGCATCCCGCCCAGCACGCCGACCATATCGCAAATCACCGTCAACAGCGGCGCCATCACGACCAGCGCGATCATACGCGGCGCGACCAGCTTTTTGAGCGGATCGGTGCCCAGTGCGCGCATGGCGTCAATCTGTTCGCTGACCAGCATCGAACCCAATTCCGCCGCAATGCCCGAACCGACGCGCCCGGCGAGCATCAAGCAGGTCAGCACCGGCCCCAATTCGCGGATCAAACTGGTCGCCACCAATTGTCCGGCGACGCTTTGCACGCCGAAACTTTGCAGCGTGCTGCCGGTGTTCAACGCCAAAACGCCACCCGTAAAGAAACCGGTCAGCAGAATGATGGCCAGGCTGCCGAAACCGAGCACATCCATTTGCCGCACGACCTCGGCCCAATAACGCGGCGGACGGGTCAAGCCGCGCAACACGCGCCAAGTGAGCACAGCGATTTCCTGTATTTGGAAGACGGCACGGGTGATCGGATTCATCAGCAGATTTCAGCCGGTGTTAATGCGGGCATTTGCAGCTTCTCTTTTTGCTTTTCT